>JAQGOT010000702.1 GCA_028293465.1 Pedosphaera sp.
GACGCCGGGAAGGACTTGGCATTCCCAACCGGACAGTTACTTCGTCGTCGGTTTTTCGTCGGTTGAGCTGTGGACGGCTTCCGAAAGCACGACGGCGGGGGTTGACATTACTGCAGGCGGACGGCTCTCCGGACCGGTCGCCCACTTGTAGTCGGGCGCGGACACCATCTCGAACTTCAACTCACCGCCGCTCAAGACGTCGCCATGGCTGAGGAAGGTTTGATTGAAGGATTTCCCATTCAGCGCGGCGCTGTGGATGTAGGGGTGCTGCGGACCGTTATGATGCGCCGTGATGGCGAAGGTCTTGCCATTCGCCAGGGTGAGCGTAGCCCGGGAGAAGAGCGGGGTGCCGATCACGTAGTTGGTGCTGCCGGGGCAGACCGGGTAAAATCCGAGCGCGCTGAACACGTACCAGGCGGACGTTTGGCCGGTGTCCTCGTCGCCGCAAATGCCGTCGGGCGTGGCCGAGTAAAGCCGGGTCATGATCTCGCGGATGCGCGCCTGGGCTTTCCACGGCTGGCCGACATAATCATAAAGGTAGATCATGTGGTGAACCGGCTCGTTGCCGTGGGCATATTGGCCGGTATTGGCCGCCACCATTTCCGTCATTTCATGGATCATGCCGCCATAGCTGCCCACCTTCACATCGTTCCGCGCCGTGAAAACCGCATCGAGCTTGTCCGCAAAAGCCGATTCGCCGCCCATCAACTTCATCAAGCCGGGAACGTCGTGCATCACGCTCCAGGTCCAATGCCACGAATTGCCTTCCGTGAACGGACCGCCCCATTCGATCGGGTCGAAGTTTTCGTTCCAATCGCCGTTTTCCTTGCGGCCGCGCATGAAGCCGCTTTTCGTGTCGAAGAGGTTCCGGTAATTCATCGACTTCTTGGCGAACTCGTCCGCTTCCGCGTTGCGGCCGATCGTGCGCGCCAGTTGCGAGGCGCAGTAATCGTCGTAGGCATATTCCAGAGTCTTGGCCGTGGCTTCCTGCACGTTGGGGTAGGGCGCGTAGCCGAGGGTGTTGTAGAACTTCGCGCCGTCCCGGCCGATGGAAGCGCAATAGTCCGGTCCTTGGGTGTTGGCATCGTGCACCATGGCCGTGACCGCTTTGTCAGCATCGAAACTGCGGATGCCCTTGGCCCAGCCGTCGGCGAAGAGCGAGAAGGCGTGGTTGCCGATCATGCAGCCGCGGTGCCCAGGGCTTGCCCATGAGGGCAACCAACCACTCTGATCATAGGCGTTGACGAGGCCTTGCAGAATTTCCGCGCTGACCTCGGGGAACAAAAGGTTGTAGAGCGGATGCGCCGCGCGGAACGTGTCCCAGAAACCGGTGTCGGTATAGAGGAAACCGTCGTGCAGCTTGCCGTCATAGGGGCTGAAATAGACCGGGCGGTTTTGTTCGTTGAATTCATAAAACCGGTGCGGATACAGGATGCTGCGATAAAACGCGCTGTAGAAAGTGCGCTGCTGATCCTCGGTGCCGCCTTCGACGCGGGCGCGACCAAGCGCTTCGTTCCAGCGGTCCTCGGCGCGGTGGCGGATGGTGTCGAAATCGGCATCACCGATTTCGCGCTGGAGGTTCCGCAAGGCCTGTTCGGGACTGATAAATGAAGAGGCAACTTTGCAGCCCACCGGTCCTTTGGCGGCGGTGTCGAATTTCAGATAAGCGCCCACATGCTTGCCGGCAAGTTTGGCCTCACCTTCCTTGGTGGCCTCCGGCGACCAAACGCCGTGCGCGGTGAACGGGCGGTCGAAAACGATGACGAAGTAATTGGAGAAATTGTCGGGGATGCCGCCGTGATTGAACCGGCTGGTGCCGATAATCTTGTTCTCGCCGGGAATGATTTCCACGGAGGATCCACCGGAGAACGCATCCAGCACCACATAGGAGTCGCCCGGCGCTTCGAATGTGAAGCGGAAGCTGGCGCAACGCTCCGTGGGCGTGACTTCGGCGACCGCCTTCCACGTATCGAGATGCACGCGGTAATAGCTGGGTTGCGCCGTTTCCTGCTCGTGCTGGAAGTCTGAGGCGCGGTCGTTTTCCTTGACCACCAGCTTTCCGGACACCGGCATCAGGGCGAAGGCCGCGTAATCACCGATCCAGGGACTGGGTTGGTGCGTCTGGCGGATCCCGCGTATTTGGGTCTTTGGATACTGGTAATAAAATGAATCCCGCTCCGGTTCGGTATAGGGCGCCCAGGTGTTCATCGGGAACGGCAGGGCGATGGCCGGGTATTCGTTGCCGTGGGAGTAGCCGCCATTAGAATCGGTGCCCTGCAGTGGATTGACCAGTTGAACCGGTGACAATCCCGCAGCCATCGCGGAAGCAGTGGCGCAGAGCCACAGGGTAAAGGTGAGTTTCAAGTTTCTCATGTTATAATAACTCGCGGGTTGAGGCAATAACGTATACACGGGACTTCCCTTTCAAGCGACAAAAAAGGAAGGGCTGGCGCGTCAGTTCGGCATCGGGGAATGACTGCCCCAATCCTTGTTGGGCTGCGCGCCCATGGTGAAGACGAGGGTGCCGCCATTTTTCAGTTCGCGATAGGGGAGATAGGGTGAATCCCAATTCTTGCCGTTCAAGCGGACTGACTGGATGTAGATGTTGTTGTCGGTGAGGTTTTCAGCCGTCATGGTGAACTTCTTCCCATTGGAGAGGTGCATCACAGCTTGTTTCACTGCGGGGCTGCCGATGACATAATAGTCGCTCGATGGGCAAACGGGATAAAATCCCAGGGCGGTGAAGATGTACCAGGCGGACATCTGGCCGCAATCATCGTTGCCGCTGAGTGAATTCGGTTTGTTGCCGTACTGGGTCTTCATGACCTCGTGCAGGCGTTGCGCGGCCTTCCAAGGCTGGCCGGCGTAGGAATAGAGATAGATGATGTGATGGCTCGGTTCATTGCCGTGCCAGTATTCGCCGATCCGGCCCTGGATGTCATCCAGCCCTTTGCTGTCATTGGCGCGGAAGGTGAACAGCGAATCCAGCTTTTGAATGAAAGGTTCCTTGCCACCGAAGAGCGAGATCAGGCCGGGGACGTCCTGCGGCACATACCAGGTATATTGCCAGCTCGTGCCTTCCGTGAAATCACCCTTTTCCTCGTAGAGATGCGGGTCGAACGGGGTGCGCCACTGGCCGTGGGAATCCCTGCCACGCATGAGGCTATTCGTGGAACTCCAGAGATTCTTGTAACTCGCGGCCCGCCGCATGAAGTAATTATAGTCGTCCGTTTTGCCCAGGTGTTTGGCCATCTGGGCGACGCAAAAATCGTCGTAGGCATACTCAAGGGTCTTGGAAACCGATTCGTTCTCCTTGTCAAAAGGAACCCAGCCCAATTTGTCGTAAGCGGCAACGCTGTCGTAATCCGGATTCATGGCCGTGGTCTTGATCGCATTGTAAGCGCGCACGGGATCAATCCCTTTCACACCCTTCAGAATGCCATCCACGATGACGGGAACCGCATGGTAGCCGATCATGCACCAGGTTTCGTTGCCCGGCAAAGTCCAGACGGGAAGCAGGTGGTCAACGCTCTGGTCATAATGCGCCAGGAGCGAATTGACCATGTCCGAATCGCGTTGCGATTGGATCAAGGAAAAGAGCGGATGGGTGGCCCGATAGGTGTCCCAGAGCGAAAACACGGCGTAATTGGTGAACCCCTTGGCTTGATGAACGTTTTGATCGAAGCCGCGGTATTCTTTCGTCAGATCCTGGTACACGTTCGGCGCCAGGAAAGCGTGATACATCGACGTGTAGAACGTTTCCTTGTCCACATGGGAGGCTTCGATCTGAATTTTGCCGAGCTCGCGATCCCATT
>JAQGOT010000705.1 GCA_028293465.1 Pedosphaera sp.
GCATCGCGCGATGGCTGGGCTCCGTCGCCGCTCCCGAAACTCATCGAGTCCAGATCCTGGCGATGGAAGGTGAGGCGGAGTTGATTGACTGGATTCCCATTCTGCTCGCCAACGCGATAGGTCACGCTCTTGAGCGCAGCGGCTTGGTACGAGATGTCGATGGTAGAGCCGCCGTGGGCTTCAAGAGTGCCGCTCCAAAGCCAGGCATCCCCGGAGTTCTCTTGCGCGCCGTTGACCGACGCCTGCAACCGCAGACCGGACGCCAACAAATTGCCGCCCGTGTCGCGGTCCGTCCGAGGGTGGGGACACTTGAAGAGAACGAAAATCGGTTCCTCCAAGGTGTTCGTGAGCACAAACCGCCCGTGAAACTCCCCGGACATATCCATGACCGTGCGCAAGCCGCGATAATCCCGTCGCCCCGCCATATCGAAGCGAACCTCCGACAATTCCGGCTGCATGGGTTTGACCACCGAAACATCGTCACTCACCTTCCGGGTGACGATCCGCGGCGATTCCTGCACCATTTCCGCCTTGGCCCCCACCACGGGTTGCCCGACAAACTCCGGTCGTTTCTCCATGAGTATTTTCAGGCCGAAAAACCCGAGAGAAATCGCCGCCCAACACAAAATGCCGGCCGCGATGGCGGCCTTGGAGGCTGTTACCGGAGAGGCGTTGGGAGTGAGAGACAAGCTCTCGCCTTCAAGCTTTTCATTTGTAGTCATACTCAAGTGGAAAATGATCGACCGCCACACCGGGATGCTATTCTTATTTACCAAAACAGCAAAGGTTTTCGAAGGATCGATTTCAACAGCGACGAAGAACGCCTTTTCCAGCCGCCGCCTGACCAAAATCTGCGGTGGGTGGTAAAGTTTTGGCCTCCGGTCAGAACAAAGAAATGATTCGATCAATCGCCTTGGCCACCATGTCCCGGTTGGCCTCATCCGGCAGACTGGCCCAGATCCTCTCCGCAAACTGCGCGATGGTGGGAAAATCGAAAAGGGCGGTAATGGAAAGTTCAACGCCCAGGCTCATTTGCAGCCGGGAGATGACCTGCATCGCGGAGAGGGAATGGCCGCCCAGATCAAAAAAATTATCATGGATGCCCACCTTATCCTGCCGGAGCACCTCGCGCCAGGTTCCCGCCAGAAACCGTTCCATGGCATTATCAGCCGCAACAAATTTGACCGTCAACTGCGGACGGCCCGCCTCGGGTTTGGGCAACCGGCTCTGGTCCAGCTTGCCGTTTAGCGTTACTGGAAACGCCGGCATTTCCACGAAGGCGGATGGCACCATGTATCCCGGCAACTGCTGTTCCAGATGCTTGCGCAATTCGGTCGTGGTGGCTGCCGAGCCAGGGCGCGCGATCCAATACGCCAGCAGCCGGTTTTCATTTCCCAATTCCCGGTCCACCACCACCACGGCGTTCATTACCGCCGCATGCTGCGCCAGCGCCGACTCAATCTCGCCCAACTCGATCCGAAACCCACGCACCTTGACCTGTTGATCACCCCGGCCCAGGCACACGAGGTTGCCGTCGGGCAGGTAACGCGCCCGGTCCCCGGTCTTGTACAAGCGGACGCCGGGTGACCGGCTGAAAGGATGCTTGATAAATTTTTCGGCCGTCAATCCAGGCTGTTTTACATAGCCACGCGCCAGTCCGTCGCCGCCAATATATAGATCGCCCTCCACTCCCACTGACACGGGTTGGAGCTGGGAATCGAGCACGTAAACCTCCGTGTTGGCAATCGGCCTGCCGATGGGCACGACACCAGCCACCTCGTTGACCGGGTAAATCGTGGACCAGATCGTGGTTTCCGTCGGACCATACAGGTTCCAGAGCGAGCCACACCGTTCCCTGAGCTTGAGCGCGAGTTTCAGCGGGAGGGTTTCACCGCCGCAGAGCACCTTTAACCGTGGATTTCCGCCCCACCCCGCCTCCAGCAACATCCGCCAGGTGGCCGGAGTCGCTTGCATGATCGTAATGCCGTGGTGATCGATCGCCGCGACCAGGGCCGCCGGGCTCAGGGTGGTTGCCGCGGTGGCGATGACCACCCGGGCTCCCACCGTGAGCGGCAGCAACAATTCCAGCGCGGCGATATCGAAGGAAATGGTGGTGATCGCCAGCAGTTTGTCGTGCGCAGCAATCCCGGGTGTTCGACGCATGGAGCTCAGAAAGTTGACCACGCCCCGGTGCAAAACCTCGACTCCTTTGGGCTTGCCGGTGGAACCCGAGGTGTAGAGGACATACGCCAGATTCGCCGGGGTAACTTCACTCCTGGGATTAGGCCAGAAGCTGGTTTCATCGGCCGGCAACTCATCCACGAACACCCTGTGCAGGTGGGCAAACTCCAAAGGTGCCTGCCCTTTTCGTTGCGTCAGCAAAACCGAGATGCCCGCGTCTTGCACCATAAAAGCCAGCCGGTCCTGGGGGAACGACGGGTCCAACGGGACATAAGCCCCGCCTGCTTTGAGGACTGCCAGCATGCTGATCAACATTTCCACGGAACGCTCCATCATGATTCCCACCAGCACCTCCGGCCCGACACCCGCCCTCTGCAGATGCGCGGCCACCCGGTTGGCCCGCTGGTTGAGTTCGCGATAGCTCAGGCTTGTGCTTTCGAAGGTTGCCGCGATGGCCTCCGGGCTGCGTTCCACCTGGCGTTCAAACAAGTGCTGGATGCAGACTCCCCGCTCATAATCGCGTGTGGTATCGTTCCATTCGATCAACATCCGATCCCGTTCGCATTGGGTCAGGAGTGGTAACGCCCACAATGGCTGGTCTGGGTTCGCCACCGCCGCCGCCAGAAGATTCTGAAAATGACCCGCCCATCGCTCGATCGTGGCCGCCTCGAACAAATCGGTGTTGTATTCAAAGCAGCCCACCAGGCCCTGCCGTGTTTCGTTGAGGATCAGGGTGAGATCGAACTTTGAAGTCCCGTTGTCCACCTCGATCATGCGCGTCTGCAATCCGGGAAGTTCCAATTCGCGGCGTGGCAGGCTCTGAAATGAAAACATCACCTGGAATAGTGGCGTATGGCTCGGCTTGCGAGCCGGACTGAGCTCGGCCACCAGTTTCTCAAAGGGGACATCCTGGTTTGCGTAAGCGCCCAGCACCGTTTCCCTTACGCGCTCCAACAAGCCTCGGAAACCAGCTGCACCGGTTACTTGGGTTCGGAGCACCAGGGTGTTGGCAAAAAATCCGATCAAATTTTGGATTTCACTCCGGTTTCGGTTGGCCGTCAGCGAACCAATCAGGATATCCATTTCCCCGGTATGCCGGTAAATCAGGGCTTTGAAGGCAGCGAGCAACACATTGAACGCGGTCACACCTTCATCCCGCTTGAACCGGTTGATCGCTTTGAGCAGTTCCGCTGGCAGCTTGAACTGGTGTAATGCGCCGCGGAGACTCCGCTTGGCCGGTCGCGTCCGGTCTGCGGGCAACTCTAATATCGGAAGGGGGCCCCGCAACTGTTCCTTCCAGTAGGAAAATTGCTTCTCCATTGTTTCGCGCTGCAACCAACCGCGCTGCCAAACCGCGAAATCCGCATACTGAATCGCCAAATCAGGCAACAACGCCCGTTTACCAGTGCTCTGCTCTTCATAGAAAATCCGTAACTCCCGAAATAAGACGCCCAGCGATGCCGCGTCGCACACGAGATGGTGCATTACCAGGAGCCAAACATGTTCGGATTCGTTCAGGCGCAGCAGGCACGTTCGCAATAAAGGTCCGCGCGCCAGATCGAAAGGACGTCGAGATTCCCGCGCAAGCTGGCGCAAAACGTCTCCCCATCGTTCGACTGCCGGCACTGGTTCCAGGTCAATTGGTTTTAACGTCCGCAGCGGCGCAGCGGAAACAGTTTGGACCGGTTGACCATCCCGGTAATGAAATGAGGTTCTGAAGGTTTCATGTCGCTGGACAATGGCACCCAAAGCGTGGTCCCATGCCGGCACGTTCAGCGGACCTGAGAACTGCCAGGCAAAGGAAAGATTATAAGCGACACTATCCGGGTCCGCTTGCTGGATGATCCAAAGCTGTTGCTGAGCCCAAGAAAGTGGCAGAGCGTTATCCCGCGGAACGGCCCTCAGTGGGGGCGCCTGGGCTTGCAATTTCAGACTGTCCCCAACCGCCGCCCAAAGGTCGCCCTGCTTCTGCGCAGATAGAGGTTCCGCCGGCGGATCGGTGCGCTGGCGACTGCTTTCCGCGCTTTCATCGTGGGCGGCATCGTTTCCGCCCGCTCGACCGGACCTTTCCGCCCGCAAATCATCGAACTTGGCTTCGCTCATGGGGATTGCAGCCTTTCCTTCGGGGCGGAACCACCGCCCGCGCCTGAGAGCTAGCGTTCATCAATGCCCTGCGGTGCCATGCGGAGGTACTCTGTGGTGCGATCTTTACGGGTGAAATCATCAAACGCCCGTTCGACTTGTTTCCCGATCAACCCCATCACTTCGGCCGCCTCCCGCGGGGGCACCTGCTGCTCCTGCGCATACCAAAGCAAATCCATGGTTGGAAACGGCAGTCGGAAAAAGAACTCCTCCTGGGTGCAATGGGCGCTGTACGTGTAGGAAGTGGGCGTCCGCTTCTGGATTTCTTCCGGTGTGCCCAAATGTCGGCCGAGTTGGTAGATCTGAGTTTTGAACAGATGGCCGATTGCCTTTATATCAACACCCGAATCGCCGCCATACTCGAACCCGTGATCATTACACAAAAAGGTCTGGGCGAGGAATTCTTGGATTTGAGCTTCGATTTCCATAGTTCTTCATCGATCGCCGGGGTGCATTCCCTCATTTGCCCCGCAAGACTGAGACGACGACATCGCAACGGTTGAAGGGCAGGATTTGAGCCTGACCGTTGCGTAAACCAGGCACTTCAATGCACCATGACGCGTCATTTGATGCTCGGTTAATTTTTATAATACCGGTGGTTTCCCGACCACTGGGTGAAGACCCGCTTTCAACCGGCGCACCAACCCAGCAACCAGGAGCCACTCTCCTTGGCTGGCTGGCAACGTACCGGAGTCTGTCTTTACACACCGTCCTCGGACAAAATTGTACGGGGCAGGGTCCGAGGGGAAGCGCCTGGCGGTCCAGGGTTGCGGGCCGGGCTGCGTTTCATTACCATGCGGTAATGGCAGATGCTCCAGTTCAGGTCCGGGCCAATCCCAGCCCCTTGTGGCTGTTGATTCGAGTCAACGCGCTGCAGGTCTGGCGCCGCCTGAAATCCGTTCGCGATCAATCCCGCTTGTTGACCGCCATGATCGCGTGTTTTCTCGCCGGATACCTGGTCTTGTCTTTCTGGCTCTTTTTCCGGGGACTGCAATTCGTGGCCGCCTTCCCCGGTCTGGGGATCGTGTTGACTGAGCGCTTGCTTTATCTCCTGTTCGCGTTCTTGTTTGTCCTGTTGCTCCTGAGCAACCTGATCATCAGTTACACGAATTTCTTCCGCAATCGGGAGACCAGCTTCCTGATGTCGCTACCCGTCTCAGCTCAAACCATCTTCCGATGGAAGTTCATCGAATCCACCCTGCTGGCCTCCTGGGCGTTTGTCTTCCTGGTGGCGCCGTTGCTGGCGGCCTTCGGGCTGACCCGGGGCGTGCCCTGGCATTTTTATCCGGTGACACTGATCTTGATCGCGCTCTTCATCATGCTGCCCGGGGTGGCGGGCTCCTGGTGCGCGCTCACCCTGGCGCGCTATCTGGATCGGCGTGCCTTCCAGGTCGCCGCGCTCACGCTCGCCATTGGGTTGTTGTGCCTGGTGGCTTTTTGGTGGAAGACACAACCACCCACGGATGACCTGCTGGAAACCCGCGTCCTGGCCGTGCTGGACCAGTTACTGCAAAAAACGCAGTTCGCCCAATTTCCATTCCTGCCCAGTTATTGGCTTTCCAGCAGCGTGCTGCAATGGGCGGATGGCGTCCTGAACGGGGCGGTCTTTTTTGGGCTGGTCCTGTTGAGCAACGTTCTCTTTTTTGGCACCCTGGCTTTCACGCGGCTGGGGGGCTTGTATTACCACGCCGCCTCGCGGGTGCAAAGCCGCGCCAGTGTGTGGGGACAATGGGAATGGTTTCGGGCTCGGGGTCGGCGGCAAAAAGCCTTTGACTACCCGGAGGGCGTGGCCGAAAGGATGCTCAAGCTGGCGAGTTGGCTCAGTGTGGATACCCGGGCTTTGTTGATCAAGGATGCGCGGATGTTTTGGCGCGACACGGCGCAATGGGGGCAATCCGTGCTGTTGTTCGGCTTGTTGGGTGTTTACGTGATCAACCTGCGGCATTTCACCAGCCAGCTCACCAATCCGTTCTGGATCCAACTGGTTTCCTATCTCAACCTCGGGGCCTGCTCGCTCAACCTCGCCACCCTCACCACCCGATTCGTTTATCCGCAATTCTCGCTCGAAGGCCGCCGCCTCTGGATCATCGGCCTGGCTCCCATGGGCCTGGCGCGGGTGGTGAAAGTAAAATACTGGCTGGCCAGTTGCTCCTCGCTCGTCGTGACCCTGAGCCTGATCGTGCTGTCCAGTTATCTGCTGAAAATGTCCTGGGATCGGGTCGCATTTTTCGGCGCGGTCATCGCCGTGATGACCTTCACCCTCAATGGTCTCGCCGCCGGCCTGGGCGTGCTCTACCCCCATTTCAAAGAGGCCAATCCGACCAAAATCGTCAGTGGTTTTGGCGGCACATTTTGCTTGGTGCTGAGCTTCCTCTATATTCTCGGATCGGTGCTGGTGCTGGCCTTCGGTTCGGCGGAAATGCGCAACCAGGCACCTTCCCAGGAACTGGCTCTCGCCAGCATCTGCGCCTTCATCGGGTTGTCTTTCCTGATCGGCTGGCTGCCCCTGAAGCTCGGCCTGCGGCAGTTGAAACACTTTGAGTTCTGAAACGCCAGGAAGCGTCGGCGGTGCCTCGCCAATCGGCCTAAAGCGGGTTGATTTTCTCCTTTAATTGTACGGAAACCGGACGCACTGCCCGGTTTTAAGGCAGGCCGCGGCAGATTCCTAACCTTGCGATAGCTCATTCCGTTCCATTCTCACGCTTGATCTTCAGCTTGGCATATCCGGTGCTAATGGAAGCGATACCGTGCAACCGGCAGAGCAGTTAAAAACCGTCAGCCGGACGGACGTCCTGACACAAGCCTTTATGAGAACGCAACGGCAAAATTTTCGCTCCTGGTGCACGGGCTGCGCCGCCTTTACCCTGGCCGAAGTAGCCGTCGCTCTGGGCATTTCAGCGCTTCTATTCGGAGGGGTGGTCATGGGTTTTGTCCAATCCGCGCAAAGGGCGGAATGGTCTGCTTACAATCTGGCAGCACATAGCCTGGCCATGCAAGGCGTCGAGCAGGCGCGGGCGGCCACGTGGGATCCCTCGGCACCGGGGCCCATTGACAATTGTCTCCCGGGTAACTTTCCCAGTGTGGGCACCAATATTCTGGATGTCCCCATCTCCGGCACCAACATCACCTACGCCACCAATACCTGGACCATCACCACGGTGGGGACCAATCCCTACCCACTGAAAATGATCCGCGTGGACTGCACCTGGAAATTCATTAAATCGGGCATCAGCTCGCCCGTTTTCACCAACACGGTCGCGACCCTGCGCG
Organism: Pedosphaera sp.; assembly: GCA_028293465.1. GTDB lineage: Bacteria > Verrucomicrobiota > Verrucomicrobiia > Limisphaerales > Pedosphaeraceae > JAQGOT01. Next base: position 7,594 of record JAQGOT010000705.1, read on the forward strand.
CCCCCAATCAATGAAGATTCTCTTTTCCCCGACCGATGCGCGGCGCACCACCCGGCATACGCGGGCGTTCACGATGGCGGAAATGGTCATCACAGTGGGCGTGTTCATGCTCCTGATGGGCGGCATCCTATATGGCTACCTGTTTGGTCTAAACCTCTTCCAGATCACGAAGATCAAGCTGGGGGCGAGCGATGATGCGCGCAAGGCCCTCATCCGGCTCACGGACGAAATCCGTTCAGCCAACCAGGTCCAAATTGGCGCCGGTAACCTGACCAGCTTCCTCGAAGACGCCACCAACGGAGTCCAGGTCGGGTTTGCGATGCAGATTTACCCCGACACCAATCACAATAATTGGATTCGGTATTGGTATGAGACCAACAGCGCGGACACCACCAACTTCACCAAATTACTCCGCACCACCGACGGCACCAATTTCCAACGAACGATGCCGCACGCGATCACCAATCGGGTGCCGATTTTCTCCTCGGAAGATCCCGCAGGGAACTATCTCACCAACAATCTTAACAACCGCGTCATCGGCGTTACGCTGCAATTCTATCAGATTGAATATCCTATCGTGATGATCGGCACCAACAATTACTACGATTTCTATCAGTTGCACACCCGTATCACCCGCCGAACGCTGTATTGAACGATATGAAAACCAAAACTTCCACCCGGACATCCGAGCCTGGTTACGCGCTCTTGCTGGTCATGGTCTTCCTGGGTTTGAGCCTGTTGCTGCTTACCGGCATTTTGAGTTGGACCTCGCAAAATGTCCGCGACACGGATCGTGGCAACGAGTATTACACCAGCGCCTCAGCCGCGGAGGCGGCCACCGAAAAGGTGTTGGTGCGCATGGCCCGCGATTACATCCAAAATGGAGAATCCGCCGTGATCAACAACCTGACCAGGTACCGCACGAATTATCCCACGACCGCGGAGAACGCCTATTGGGGCAATTATTCCTTCACGAATCCGAAGGATGGGTCAACGGGAACCTGGGTAGCCAACAGCAACACGTCAGCGTATGCCGTGCTGAACGGTCAATACTCGGGCCTGAGCGGTTACCGCTCCACCTATTATATCAGCTCCGACGCCGGTTTGATCAACAGCCGCTATGGCATCACCGCCCGCGTCGGCCAGTGGATCGGGCTGGAAGCCATCCCGCTCTTCCAGTTCGCCATTTTCTACAACATGGATTTGGAAATCGAACCCGGCGCACCCATGTTGATCACCGGTCGGGTGCATTCCAACAGCAATATCTGGGTTCACCCGGGCGCGTCGTTGACCTTCGCCAGCGATACCACCGCCTCGGGCGTCATTCTTACCAACACCATGCCGGCTGATCCCAGGGGCAACGGCGGTCTCACGAACATAACGATCGGCTGGAGCACCAACAAGCATGTCGGAGGCAACAGCAGCCTGAACCTGCCCATCGGCACCAACAACAGCCCCGATAATGTTTTTGAAGTGCTGAACATCGCGCCGGGCGGCGAAAGTCCCAACTCCGCCCTGGGCACAAACCGTTATTATAACAAGGCGGATCTGATCATCATCGTATCCAACACCACCGTCTCCGTGACCAGTGGCGTGAATGTGGACAACAAGACTACCACCATCCCCACCAACCAGTGGTCGCAGTTCCTAACCACCACCAACACTTTCTACGACGGACGCGAGCTCAGCAACGTCCGGGTGACACAGCTTGACGTGGGCAAATTTAGAACCTGGGCGCAAAGCGCCACCAACCCCATCGCGGCAAAGTTGGCGGGTAAAACCATCCCGAACATCGTCTATATCGCCGACGAGCGCACCAGCGTATCCTATGAGTCCGGCGTGCGCCTGGTCAATGGCGCCCGACTGCCTGACGGGGGGCTGACGGTGGCCACTCCCAATCCGGTTTACATCAAAGGCGACTACAATACCACCAGCGACGGAGTAAACTTTTCCAAGACTGGCAACACCACCACCTACACCCGGCCCGCTTCCGTTTTGGGTGATGCCATTACCATACTCTCCTCGCAATGGAGCGACGGTTACGGAACCAGCCTGAATCATCCCGCCGTGGATACCACGATAAATGCAGCCCTGGTGAGCGGCATTGTGCCCACCGATAGCTCCGCCTACAGCGGGGGGGTGGAGAACTTCGCGCGCTTCCTGGAGAATTGGAACGGCCATAAGTCCTGGTACAATGGTTCCATGGTGGTGCTGTTCAACAGCCGGACAGCAACCGCGCCATGGAGGCCGCCCGGCAGCGGCAGCGGCAGCTACTACGATGTTCCCACCCGCAATTGGGCCTTCGATAAGAACTTTAATATTGAGGCCAACCTGCCCCCGGGCACCCCGCGCATCTTGTTCGTCGAACGCCAGCAATGGGCTTTTCGGGATCGTAATTCACCTTAAACACACTGAGAGTTAAACCTGTTCCGCCCATGCTCACCCGCCATTTTCTTCCAGCGTTACTCTGCCTTGCGGCCCTCTCGTGGCATCCTTCAAGGTGTGCCGCCCAGGAAGGGTTTCAAGTCTCCAAGAGCACGACGAATGTGTTCGAGTCTGGGATCGTCACGAATTATGTCATCCTCACCGGCACGAGCCGGGCTGTGTTTGCTCAACCCGCCAACACCAGCGTCGAAATCGATGGCCGCAAGAGCACCATCAAAATTGTGCCGGCGAGCCTCAAGAATTTAATCGTGCTCCAGTTCACCACTAACAGTCCGGTCCTGCCATCCGAGGCGCATTTGCCTGAATTGGGTCGGAGCCTTGAGAACCGTTTCGCGGACAGCCGCGTCAGTCCAGGTCCGGTCTGTTACACCGGCAACGGACCCGGCCCCTCCTTCGATATCCAGCGAGGCACGGCTTTCAACACCAGCCTGACCACCCGGATTGCGTTCGTGCCATTTGCCACACAAGGCATTGAGGTCAGCCTGTCGGCGGCCAGCACCAATTTCCCGTCTCAACGTTACGCATTTGCGAGTTTCCTCAACTCGTTGCGGGTCACTCCTCGTTAAAACCGTGCCCAAATCCTTGGGCTGCTGCAAAAGGATCAGAGTCTTCTCCTTGCTCGTCTCCTACCTTTTCAAAGGGCTGCTCAACATGCCTTCCAGCGCGGCAAACAAGCCTGCGGGATCTGGCAGGTGAATGGAGCTCCCGATCCCCGTCACCAAACCGAACCCGGGGCCATAGGCCGGGCCATTGGCGACGCTCGCGGTGGTCCGGCATTCGGCCAGTTGCCGCTCGGCCAATCGAATCACACCCGCACGGTCGCCATCCACCTCGTATTTCCAGCCGACCAGGCGCGCTTGGGGATACCAATCACGCAGCCGTGCGATGATTTTTGGGGTGGGCAACAATTCCGCGAGCAGCGTCCCCTCGCGGGTTGAGATTTTGCCCGCGCGCGCTTCGGTGAGCTGTCCCTCCGGGGAGCGAGTCCAGACTTTGCCGAAGGTGAAGTCGCTCACGGCCGCCGCGTGAAAGATCGCATCCATCGGTTGGCGCGAGTGTGCCTCGAAGCGTTCGGATAAATCCGCCGTGGTGCTGAACATCTCGATTTTCCCTAGGTCGTGGGTGGGTCGGTGAGTGGCTTGTTCCCCCAGCAACAGTGTGACTTGATGACCGGAGCTCGTGAGAAACGCCGCCAATTCCGAGCCCAGCCGCCCGGTCGAGAAATTGGTGAGGCGACGCACATTGTCCAACTTTTCATAAGTGGGACCGGCGGTGACGAGGCAGTTCATGACGTCAAGGATACTTGCGGAGTGAAAAAAATGAAGCGAGAATCTCAGTTTGCGGACAACCCTTTGGCGGCAGTATTATACCGCGACTTGGAGCCGCCCATCATTGGAACTACTTTGTTCTGACCCGTTTTTTGACCCGTTTTCAAGCCTCCCCCTGATCGGGGAAGCCAAGGCACCTGAATTCTCAAATTTGCGGTGGCAAGGATCCTGCTCTCTTCCATCTTATCAATTTTTGGAACCCTGTGGGCTCATTGGAGATTTTTTCGTAACTGACACATCAAAAACCAACATACTCATGAACACCAAACCCTCGCTCAAAAAACATGCTCCTTCATTCATCCCGCTGGCCGTCGTATTGGCCGGAACCCTGTTTGCCCACCCGGCGGCGGCGAAGACTTTTGTCATACCACACGTGCTTGAAAAGAGCGGCACCATCAACAACACCTCCTTCACCTTCGATACCACTCTCTTTCTCACTTACAACGCCAGCC
>JAQGOT010000710.1 GCA_028293465.1 Pedosphaera sp.
GGCGAAAAGACCGATCCCGCCGCCATCCTCAGTTTGCTCAGCCGCTACAAGAACGGCGGCTCCCAAGCGTCCTTCGCTGAACCCGGCGTGGCCGCCATGGCCGAACACATCAAAAAGCGCTACGACTCCGCCTTGCGCGCCTGCAACGCCGTTGATTTCGATGACCTCATCCTTCTGACCCTGCGACTGTTCACCGAATTTCCCGACGCCCTGGAGGCCTGCCGCGCGAAATACCGTTACGTCATGGTCGACGAGTATCAGGACACGAACGCCTCGCAGTTCAACCTCGTCCATCTCCTGACCAAGGAGCATCGCAACTTTTGCGTCGTGGGCGACGATGACCAAAGCATCTACGGTTGGCGCGGAGCGGACATCTCCAACCTCCTCGACATGGAAAAGCATTATCCCGACGTCAAGGTCGTCAAGCTCGAGCAAAATTACCGTTCCACCAACACCATCCTGCACGCGGCCAACGCCATCATCAAAAATAACGCGCGCCGCCGCGGCAAGCAGCTTTGGTCGCAGAAAGGTCAGGGCGAGAAAATTCAGTTGCACGCCTTCGAAAGTGATGAAGCGGAAGCCCGCTCGGTCGTGGAGCAGATCGAATACGCCCGACTCGCTGGCCGCGTGCCCTGGTCCGAGCAGGCCATCCTTTTCCGCACGAACCTTCAGTCGCGCGCCTTGGAAACCGCATTGAGACAAGCTAGCATCCGCTACCATTTGATCGGCGGACAAAGCTATTTTGACCGGCGCGAGGTAAAAGATTTCCTCGCTTACCTCAAAATGTTCATCAACCCGAACGATGACATCAGCCTGCTGCGAATCGCCAATGTGCCCGCGCGTGGGTTAAGCGACGTGACGATGGAACGGCTCCTCGCCGCCAGCCATGAGCGTTCATGCTCGGTCTTCGCCGCGATGAAAAACCCCATGGTCACCACCACCTTCTTCACCCGGACGCGTGAAAGCATTGAGGAATTTGTTGCGTTCGTTGAACGGACGCAGGCCCTGCTGCACGATGGCCAGAGTCTCGCCCTGCAAGTCTGGGCCGATCGTTTTTTGGAGGAGACCGGTTACATCGCGGATCTGCGCCGCTCGGAGAAGACTGCCGAAGCCGCCGAGAACCGCGTGCGGAATCTCAAGGACATGGTGGCCACGTTGGACCGGGGCCAACCCGCGACGCCGCAACCCGCCGAGCGGCTGCAAACGTTCCTCGAGGAGGTCACCCTGGACAGCGATCGTGAGGAAGAAAAAGAAGTCCAAGGCGAGGCCGTCACGCTCATCACGATGCACAGTTGCAAAGGCCTGGAGTTTCCCCACGTTTACGTTGTGGGCTTGGAGGACGGCTTGCTTCCCCATGCGCGCTCCAAGGTCGAAGGCACCCTGGACGAAGAACGCCGCCTGTTCTACGTGGCCATCACTCGCGCCATGAACACCCTGAGCATCAGCCATTGCGCCGGACGCAAGAAGTACGGCCAAATGATGCCCTGCCACCCCTCGCCTTTTCTCAGTGAATTGCCCCCCGAACTGGTCGAGTTAGCCGACGAAAAGGCCAAAAAACCCGTCATCGTCGATTCCGGCAAAGGCCGCTTCGACGCCATGCGCTCGATGTTGGAATAAATCGGTCCCGCTATCGTGGAGCCCCTTGCAGGCGGGCGATGGATCGGGCCAGATTCTCCCGTGCCGATTTTTCATATTTTTCCCGAAAAAACTCGGTCCAGTAAATGGAAGGGCGTTGCAAGAACGACTTCAAAATCGTGGACCGTCCCGCTCTGAACGCCTCGTTTTCTACCCAAGCGTACTCCCGCCGGATTTGGTTCTCATACTCATCGAATTTGCCGGCCGATTGTCCAAGGATGCTCAGATCTACATCCACCAGCAGGGCTGCATCCATGTCCTCCGGCGGAGTCACATGCTTGGTGGCCAATATCAGTTCGCGAACCCGGGCTAGGAACATCGATGGCAACCCGGCCGTTTTTCCGGCTTTTTCCGCCAGGTCGGCGCTTTGCTCCTCATTATCCTTCGCCCGGGAATCGTAAACCGCATCGTGATACCAGATCGCCATCTCGATGGCCTCCTTATCGGCAGCCAGATGGGACGCAGCCCCAAACTCCCCTAGGCAGTCTTGGATGTGCTTGAAATCATGATAGGCGCGATGCGGCTCCGCATAGCGCCCAAGCAACTCCGCGCAGGCTGGGAACGGATCCCCGCTCGCGTTCAAGCTTTTCCAAAGCTCAAGCCATTGGGTTTGATTTAAGTTTGGCACGATGGGCTTTGATCAGTTTTTCGAACACCGGTTTTGGAACATATTCGCGGACGATGGCCTCCCAACCGCCGGGCCCGATCAGCCCTTTGACCATGCTGGAACTTATCTCGGCAATACCCCGCGGCGGCATCAGGAAGACCGTCGAGATCTCGCGGTTCAGATCGCCGTTGATGTTCCGCATCACCCGCTCGTATTCGTAATCACTTTCAGAGCGGATGCCGCGCAGGATATGGGAAGCGCCGATGGACCGCGCATAGGTGATCAGGAATTGATTGCTGAAAGTATCGACCTTGACGGTGCGGTAGCGTTTGGTTGAACTTCGTAACATCTCCACTCGTTCTGCCAGCTCAAACGCATACTTTTTATCAGGATTGACCCCAATCGCCACCACCACTTGGTCAAAAAGTCGAATCCCCTGTTCGATCATCCACACGTGGCCGATGGTCAGCGGATCAAAACTACCGGCATAAACCGAAAGCCTACATTCCCTCTTCATGGGAGCAGACCGTAACGGATGCCGGGTATCCTCGCAAAGGTTTTGTGACAGAGGCGATGCTGACGGAATCCCCCAATCCCTCACATGCTATGCAATCCAATATGATTACCCTCCGTGTCCTCAATCAGCGCGATGAATCCATTCTCTCCAATCGCCATTTTCGACATCAAAATTTTGCCGCCCGCCTTCTCCACTCGCGCCAGCACCCCATCAACCCCGGCCGGCGCGTCCAGATAAATGCGAACCCCGTCCCCGCACGGCTTGCTCCGCCCGTCCTCAAAGATTTCACCACCAGTGATGGAAGTCTCCAGCGGATTACGGGCAAAGAACGCATGCTTGCACATTCTATCCTCCATTTGATGGAAGGAAGCATTGAGAATGTCGCCGTAGAATTTCACGGCCCGATCCAGCCTGACGGCCGGGATTTGGAACCAGTTGATGATCTTCATATTTACCAATTCACTGAAATCCCATCACGGTTGATCATCTCCGTTCGGGATTCGTATCCGCCGCTCCTTTCCACGGCCAACCTCGCCTCATTCCGATACGCGGCCAGCTTAAACACCAATTCCAAGTCCCAAGGCGTCCCCTGCTCCGGCCTGAGCGTCAGGCAATCACAGTCCCCGGCGTACGTGATCTCGTAAGCCACGCCAGGCGACCGCGCCTCGATCCTGCCGGTCAATTCCCGCCCATCGGGAAATGTTAGAGTGCAAGCCACTGTTAACATAATCTCAGACAACTGCGTCAGTATGGGTTTTTCCAGCCCACGCGCCAACCCGGCAAAGTACTGACGCCCTTGTAAGACTCATCCTGACAACGCCACTTGAAACCCAACCCCGGCCCGGGCTCCCGGAGCGAAAAAAAGCCGCCCGGCATACCCGGGCGGCTTTGGATTACAATTTATCCCTTACGGGAATGAGCGTTACTTCTTCTTGGCGGCTTTTGCGCTTTCCAACGCGGCTTGCGCAGCGGCCAAACGCGCCACCGGCACGCGGAACGGCGAACAACTCACATAGCTCAGACCGAGGCGATTACAGAACTTCACGCTCTCCGGGTCGCCGCCATGCTCGCCGCAAATGCCGAGCTTGATGTCAGGCCGCGTCTTGCGGCCAAGCTCCGTCGCCATCTCCATCAGCTTGCCGACGCCCGATTGGTCAATGGACGCGAACGGATTCTTCTTCACGATTTCCAGCTCTTGATACTTCGGCAGGAACGAGCCCGAGTCATCACGGCTCATACCGAGCGTCGTTTGCGTCAGGTCATTCGTGCCAAAGCTGAAGAACTGGGCGTCCTTCGCAATCTCATCGGCCGTCACCGCGGCCCGCGGGATTTCAATCATCGTCCCGACCATGTAATTGAACTTGGTCTTCTTTTCCTTCGCCACTTCGGCCGCGACGCGGTTGACCACTTCAATCTGCAACTGCAGTTCCTTCGGAAATCCGACCAGCGGAATCATGATCTCAGGCTTCACTTTGATGCCCTTCTTTTGCACTTCCGCCGCCGCCTCGAAGACCGCGCGGGCTTGCATCTCGCTGATTTCCGGATAGGCGATGCCCAAACGGCAGCCACGATGACCCAGCATCGGGTTGAACTCGTGCAACTCAGACACGCGCTTGCTGATCTTGTCCGGGCTGACACCGATCTTCTCGCTCAACTCGCGGATCAGGCTGCCTTCGTGCGGCAGGAATTCATGCAACGGCGGATCCAGGAACCGGATCGTCGCCGGCAAACCCTTCAATTCGCGGAAGATTCCAATGAAGTCTTCGCGCTGATATGGCAACAGCTTCGCCAGTGCTATCTTCCGCTCCTCGATGGTCTCGGCCAGGATCATTTCCCGCATGGCGTCGATGCGATTCCCTTCAAAGAACATGTGTTCCGTCCGGCACAGGCCGATGCCCGTGGCGCCGAACGCCACCGCGTTGGCCGTCTGCTCCGGCGAATCCGCGTTGGTGCGCACCTGCATCCGCGTCGCCTTCGAGCACCAAGTCATGAGCTGCGCGAAGTATTGATACGTCCGGCTGTCGCCCGCGCTGAGGGACTTCTCCACCAGCACCTGGACAATCTCCGAAGCCGCGGTCTTGAGCTCACCCGCATAGACTTCGCCCAGTGTGCCGTCGATGGAGAGATATTCCCCTTCTTTAAACACGCGGCCATCCACCGTCAGCGTCTTGGCGGCATAATCCACCTGCAACGCGCTCGCGCCGCAAACGCAAACCTTGCCCATCTGCCGGGCCACCAAGGCGGCGTGCGAGCTGACCCCGCCACGCGCGGTCAAAATGCCTTCCGCCGCAATCATCCCGCGCAAATCTTCCGGCGAGGTCTCGACGCGGACCAACAGCACCTTGTGCTTTTGCTCCGCCGCCTCAACGGCCCGCTCCGCGTTGAAATAAATGCGCCCCGT
>JAQGOT010000721.1 GCA_028293465.1 Pedosphaera sp.
CGAGAGATGCCGGCAACCCGATTTTCAGATTGCCCTACTGAATACTCAACCGGTAAAAGCGGCTGGCCTGCGTCAAGCCATCGCTGACTGATTTCACCGACCCGTTGCCAGCAACGGTGCTCAAAGGCGTCCAGTTGGGATCACTCAATTGATTTTTATATGAGACCGTGTAGCTGAAACCGGCCACGGTGGGAAATGAAACGAGGATGTTCGAACCGCTGGGCGTCGCGGTGAGACTCACCGGGGCCGCGAGCGGCACCAGCATGTAGAAGTTCGCATTCTCGTTGCCATCAGCCGTCATGCGGAACGTGTTGGTCCCGCCCAGGGAAAGAACCACCGCCTGACTGGTGTTCGTATCCACCAGCGGCACCCATTGCCAGGTGGTGAAGCTCGTGCCGGTGCCCTTGAAGGTGCCCAGATATTGGGTTGTCTGGGTGGATGTTCCCCAACCGCTGGTCACCTGGGCGAGTTGGAGGTTAAAAGCGCCATTGCCACCGGCCAGCCGGGCGTAAACCCGGAAGTTGCCGCTCGGATAAGTGCGCGTGTAATTGATCCAGGAATTGGTGGTCCAATTAAACAAATCATAGTCCGCGATGGCCGGGTCCAGGTTGAGCTGTTGGGCGTCGATATACCGCTGCCGCGCGCTGTCGCTGGTCACCTCGGTCGCAATGTAATCTGACGGCCGGTAAAGGTGTGTGCCGGAATAGGTGACGTAGTCCTGATCCACCAGCCAATCGCTCATCCGATTGAAATAGCTGTTGGCCGCGTCGGTGGAGGTGGGCGCGGGATTGTCGAGGAACTGCCCATCACCGAAATCGAAGTCTTCCGCTTCCCAGGTGAAGTTGGCCGGGTTGAAGGTGTCAAAGGTGACGGTGGTGGTCGCGGCAACGCCATGAAGGTCAGTCACGCTGATGATGGCCGTGTAATTTGTGCTCGGCAACAGTCCGGGATAACTCACGTTCCAGCTCAATGAGGAACCGCTGAAGACCAGGCTCGAAGAAATGTTCACCCCGTTCAGGGTGACGTGAATATTGGTGGTATTGATCCCATAAGTCGGGCTGCTGGCGACAAAGGAAAGGACGTTCGTACCCTGCCGGAGTTGCGAGCCATCGGGATAGACGCTATCGATGCGGGGAAGGTCCGTCCTCGCGGCGGTCAACATATAGAAGTTTACATTGACCGGAATGGATTCAGTGGTGCGGAACGTATTGGTGCCGTTCAGGACGACATTGGCGTAATTGCCAAACCGGTCGATCAACGGCACGTACTTGTAGGCGGACCAACCGCCGCCGCCCGGCAGCGTGAAAGTGCCCACCCGCTTGAGCAACTGGTTGGCGGCACCCCACCCGCTGGTGATCTGGTCGAGGAAGATGCTGACGGCGCCAGCATCTCCGCGGGCAGCGCGGGTATAGATGTTAAACGTGCCCGTCGGGAACGTTTTCGTGTAGTTCTGCCAGTAGCCATTGCCAAGGAAGCCAATGTTGTAATCGGGAGCGCCGGCAGTGAGAAACTGCTGCCTGGCCGCATCGGTCACGAGCGTGGTAGCGATATGGTCTGCTGGCCGGTAATTGTTGGCGCTGCCGCCGGCGTACGGCGGGGTGGCATGCTCGTCGATGGCTTCGGACCCAACCAGCCCGTAATAACTGTTGGCAGCGGGACCGGTGGTGGGCACCGGATTGTCGATGAAGAAACCGCTGTTAAAGTCAAAATCTTCAGCCTCCCAGACCAGGAGCGGATTGTAGGTGTCGATATTCAACGTGCTGGCGGCGGTGTTGCCATTCGCATCAGTAACGGTCATGACCGCGACATAACTCTGGCTGGGAAGCAGCCCGGTGTAGCTTACGTTCCAACTGGCGGGTGAACCGCTGAACACCAGATTCGTGGAGACATTGGTGCCATTCAAAGTCAACTGGATGCTGTTGGTGGAAATGGTGGTGGTCGCGGAACTGGCCGTAAACACGAACTTGTTCGTGGACTCGAAGAGCACCAGACCATCAGGATACACGCCGGTGATGCTGGGCAGATTGGTATTGGCCGGAACCAACATGTAGAAGTTCGCGTTCGCCCCGCCGCCGGTGGTCACGCGCACCGTATTGACGCCCGCGAGATTGACCGAGGCAAGATTGCCGAAGCTGTCCCGCAACGGCGCCCACTGATAGGTGGTGTAACTGCTGCCCGTGGGGGTGAAAGTGCCAAGCGGCGAAAGGGTTTGCGTGACGGTGCCCTGCCCGCTCGTGACCTTGTCCAGATGGATTGTGGCGGCTCCGGCACCGGCGGAAAGCCGGCCGTAGATGTTATAATTTCCGGCGGGGAAGGTCTTGGTGTAGTTCTCCCAATCCGCGCTCCCCCAATTGCCCACGATGTGATCCACGACGCCGGCGTCACCCGCCGCGATGGCATCCAGAATTTTGGGCCGTTGCAGCTCGCCCACAGCCTGCGCGGTCTGCGTCCGACTGGCATCCGCTGCGCCTGCGCGGTAATCCGTGGCGTTCACCGCCGGATTGCCGGCGCCCTTATGGGTGTCGATGCCTTCAATGCTGTCGAAGCCGAAGTAACTGTTGGTGAGCGGAGAAGAGCTGTAAACCGGGTTATCCAGGTATTGCCCGCCCAGCACGCCATCCGGCGTGAAGTCAAATTCCTCGGCCTCCCAGGAGAAGTTGGTGGAGCTGAAGGTGTCAAAAGTCACCGCGGCGTTGCCGAGGAGGCCCTTGGCATCCTGCACGGTGATCAACGCGGTATTGGTCAACTGGTTCAATTTCAATCCGGAGTAAGTCACGCTGAGGTTCGTGGCCGGACCACTGGTCACCAATTGCGAGGAGACATCCACCCCGTTGAGCACGACCTGCACGTTCGTGATGGCCACACTCGGCCCCCAGGCCCCGCTCGGCGAGCTGGCAGTAAAGGAAAGTGTGTTGGTGCCCTGCTGCAGCGTCAGTCCGTCCGGATACACGCCGGTGACGGTCGGCGCCCCGCCCACCGCTTCCTGCCGCACGCTTTCCACGAAGCTGGCGTCCCCGGCGTTGGTATAGAAACGGAAGTCATCGACCCACCCGTCAAAGGAACGATTACGGGCCTGGCCGCCGCCGCGGTTCCCGATGGCGAGCGAGGCGGAAGCGCCAAAGTTAATCGCACGGCCAGCCGATGCCGCCGTGCCGAGCAACTGGGAAGCCGCCGTGTCCGAGCCGGAGTAAAATTTGGCCGTGACACCGTCATAAACGATGGCGATAAAGAGCCATTTGTTTGTCGCCACATTGCCGGTGAATACCGGCCCCACGGTCACGGTGTCGGTGCCAAGCTGGAAGTAGAGTTGGTTGGCAGCCTGGAACTTCAACCCGATGCCATTGGCCGAACCGCCGGAGTCCACGGGCGCGCCGGCATTCAGAATAAATATGCGCGGGCCGATGTTTACATTTCCACCCGAAAGCGCCATTTGCGCGTTCTGCTTGATCCAAACGGTCGCCACGAAGGAGGTGACGGTTCCGAAGCCGAGGGTCGTGCTGTTGGTGATCGAAGCGACGGGCCCGTTGCCAGTGGTGCCGGCGCCAGGATTACTGCCGCCGGGCTGGTTGGTCTGGCTGGAAAAATCCAAGGCCCGATTCCCGTTGAGCGCGCCAGAAACCCCGGAACCGATCGCACCGTGATAATTTGAGGCGACGTTGCCGCCGGTCACCATGGCCAGGCTGAAATTCACGCCACCAAGGCTGGTGTCACTTGCGGTCGTGGTGCCTGCAGAGTCGTCAAAGGCGAACTTGATCAGATTCACCGGCGCTTGCGCCTGGGCCAGGTGGGCGGTCAGCACCGAGCCGGCACAGAGGGCGAGCCTGGTTATAAAAGAGGCCAAACGCTTTTTACGCGGGTTCCCAATTGGGTTGATTCGAGGAAGCATAGCTTTGTTTATTTGGAGGCCGTGATGAGCCAGCCTTTGGGTTGGATGCGGTGGTTGCATGGGTGAACTCTGGCATCTTACATTTTTCCAGGGATCGCGGCATCCCTCTTTAGAGGGATGGCTTTAAGGGAGAATGTGCTCGACTTTAAAACCACGCCGACCCTTAATGACCCAACACCGGAAGCCTTGAATAAATGAAGCCTCCAATACCAGAGCTTGCTTCAGTCAGAGGATTTCTTCTGATGCTCGCCTGCCTGGTCCTCGTCCAGCCTGCGCGCGCGCGGCAAACCGGCGCCCCATTGACCAACGCCGCCGATGTCCTCTCCCTGTCCGCCGCGACCGCCTCGGAGTCCCTCAAAGTGCGGGTGACGGGGGTCGTGACAGCGGCCGATCCCACCTTGCGGGGCAGATTCTTCATCCAGGATTCCACCGGGGGAGTTTTCGTGGACAACGCCGACGGACGTCGTCCCGAGCCCGGTGAATTGCTGGAGGTTTCCGGCATCACCCATGCCGGCGCTTATGCCCCGATCATCACCGCGCCGCTGGTGAAACAGCTCGGGAGGGCTCCCCTCCCCCCCGCCAAGCCGGTGCCCATCGAGCGGCTGATGTCCGGCGCGGAGGACAGCCAGCGCATCGAGATTTCCGGCATCGTGCGGGCGGCGCGCGTGGATGGTCCGCGACTGGTCGTGGACTTGGCATCGGCCGGCTACCGTCTCCGGGTTTACGCGCCGATTCCGCCGGACCCGGACCCGGAAACGCTGGTGGCCGCCCAAGTGCGGGTACGCGGCACCGCGGCCGAGGCCCACAACCGGTCGTTGCGGCAACTGATCGCGGTGGAAGTTTACACGCCGTTGCCCGGGGATTTCGTGGTTGAAAAGTCGGAACCGGTCAACCCGTTCAAAAGCCCGGTGGTGGCACTCAACAGTCTGGCCCAATACCGCAGGGACAATTCCTTCGACCAGCGGGTTCATGTCCGGGGGATCGTCACCTTCCAACGCCCGGGCGAAAACCTGTTTCTTCAGGATGCGACCGGAGGCCTGCAGGTGCAGAGCCATCAGCCAACGCGCTTCACGCCCGGCGAATTGATCGAGGCGGTTGGTTTTCCAAGTTTTGAGAACTTCCGCCCGGTGTTGCAGGACGCGGTCTTTCTGAAGACCTCCGAGCCCCGGACCGCGGTTACACCCGCAGCCGTGTCCATCGAGGAGTTGCGCGAAGGTTTGCATCACGCCGACATGATCACGATCAAGGGCAAGCTCCTTGACCGCACAAACAGGCGGGTGCGGCGTCACGGGTCCGACCCGATGGAAACCCGAACCATTCTGATGCTGCAAAATTCAAACCTCTTGTTTACCGCTGAACGAGAGGAGCCCGAGCAAGCTGCCAATCTGGCCGCAATTCCCATTGGCAGCATGGTCGAGGTTCGCGGGATTTGCCTGACGGAGGCTGACGAGGAGGGGAAGTTCAAAACGCTGCAGGTGCTCCTCCCGGCCCCGGACAGTGTCCGCACCCTGCAAAGGCCGGATTGGCTCACGCCGCAGCGTCTGCTGATAGGGTTCGCCATTGTCTGTGCCGTTTTGATCCTGATCGTCGGTTGGACCGTCATGGTGTCGAAGCGAAATTCAGTGCTGAAGTTTTTGATCCGCGAACGGGAAAAATCCCAGCTCGAACTGCAACATGCCCACGACGAACTGGAGGAGCGGGTCAAGGAGCGGACCGCGCAGCTCAAATTCCAAATCACCGCGCGCAAGGAATCCGAGGTTCAGTTCAAAGCGGTGCTGACGGAGCGAACGCGGCTGGCCCAGGAGTTGCATGACACCCTCGAACAGACGCTGACGGGCATCGCCCTGCAATTGGATACGGCGGTGAAGTTGTTTGAACGAAACCCTGAGGGGGCCATCCACCACCTCGAATTGGCCCGCAGTCTGATGGGCCAGAGCCAGGTGGAACTGCGCCGCTCGGTCTGGGACCTGCGATGCCGGGCGCTGGAGCAGTTTGATTTGCCCGGGGCTTTGTTGAGAAGTGCCAGGCAATTTACCTACGGCACCGGGATCGAAGTGGAAGTGGCAACCAAAGGTCCGGCCCGGCCGTTGCCGGAAGTGCTGGAGGAAAACCTGCTGCGGATCGGCCAGGAAGCGCTGACCAACGTCATCAAACACTCGAGCGCGGGCGGGGTGAAGATCGAATTGGAGTTCGGCAACGAAAGAGTGGCGTTGCAGATCAAGGACGATGGCCAGGGTTTCACTCCGGAAAATTCGGTGGGCGCTCCCGAAGGTCATTTCGGCTTGCTGGGCATGTCCGAACGGGCCAAACGACTCGGCGGCCAGGTGCTGATTACGAGCGCGCCGGGGATGGGCACGACGGTGCGCGTCGAGATTCCTTCCGGCCCGGTGCAGGAATTTCGGAGCGTCAAGCCCGCTATCGAAGGGATGCAACCGTGAAAAAAGAAGGCAAAATTCGAATTCTTGTGGCCGATGACCATTATGTGGTCCGGATGGGGTTGATCGCGCTGGTCAACACCGAGCCGGACATGGAGGTGGTGGCGGAAGCCGCGGATGGAGCGCAAGCGCTGGAGCTTTTCGCCAAGCACAGTCCAGATCTCGCGTTGATGGATTTGCGCATGCCGGTCAAAAGCGGCATCGAGGCCACCATTGAAATTCGCAGCTGCTTCCCCTCGGCTTGCATTCTCATGCTGACGGCTTTCGACGGGGACGAGGACATTTACAAGGCGCTGCAAGCCGGCGCGCAGGGATATGTGCTTAAGAGTTCCTCCGGGGAGAAGCTGATCCCCGCGCTGCGCGCCGTCGCGGCGGGACAGCGCTGGATTCCAAAGGATGTGGCCGGGCGGCTGGCTTCCCGCAATTCATTTGAAGAACTCACCCCGCGCGAGGTGCAGGTGCTTAATGAACTGGTGAAAGGTCTGGCGAACAAGGAAATCGCCGATGTGCTGAATATCACGGAGCACACGACGAAGGATCACTTGAAAAGCATCCTCGCGAAGCTCCGTGTCGCAGATCGGACCGAAGCGGTCACCGCCGCCCTCCAGCGGGGCATCATCCATCTATAGCTCATCGGCTTCGTCACCAGACCGCTGTGGAGGGAAGGCACTTTGAAGGTTACCACCCACGGCAGGCTGGATGTGTCTTAACTGAAAAAACAATTTGAATTACAGGCGAACCATCGGCGACAATCATGGTTTGCTATGGATGAGATTTTGAAATGTTATCAAGTGCTCGGCCTCAAGGGAGGCTGCTCGGAAGCGGAGCTCGAAGAAGCGTATCGCGAACGCGCCGAGGCCTGGAGTCCGGACAATTTTTCTGGCAACCCCCAACTGCGTTCAAAAGCACAGGAGAAACTGAAGGACGTCAACGCCGCCTATGAGATTCTGCGTGCGAGATTGTCCCCTGCCACGATCGCGCCAACCGCCAAACCCACCGCCCCTGCGCCCGGTGGCAAACGTGTGTCGGTCCTGGTCAGCGTCGTGATCCTCGGTCTCCTGCTGCTCGGAGTTGCTCTGCTCCTGATCTGGGGAACGGAACATTAACAGCGGGCAGCCGGTTACTCAGAGTGCGCCGGGCTGGAAAAGATGTTGATTTGTTCAGGCTCGCCGAAGGCTCCCTTTTCACCGAAGGCAACGAACCGCACCTTCAAGTCATGCAATCCATCCATGCGGATCGTTCCGCCATTTTGACCGCTTAACCGGGAAACGCCGGTGATGGGTGTATCGCCCCTGGCCTTGGGATGGATGGTTCCGACCAACCGGCCACCATCCATGTGACGCAAGCCATTCGGGATGCGGAACAAAACCCAGTTCCATTTCCCATTCTTGATTTCCGGCGGCAAGGCGCCGCCGTCCATGGCGATTGGCTCCGGGAGTGTGCCCGTCAGAAAATTGAAATAGCGGGGCTTGCCTTTTTCATCCAACAGGGCCTCGTCACCGTACACCTGCATCAAGATATCGATGGCATGCTTGTCCGCCCAGAACGGGTATGAATCATCGGCTGTGTTGAATTTGATCCCGCTCACCTTCACTCCCGAGTGGCCGCCGACAGTGACCGGTTCGGTTTTATGATCGCCCCCGGTCAGAATTCTCAAGCAAAGCTGCCAGTTGGTGTTGGCCGGTTTGAATGCGCCGTCAATGCTCACAAAGTGAACCACGGCGGCGGGCCGCACCGTGGGCGGCAACGCCTCCGGATCAAGCGCATGGTTTTGGGCGTGAACATTTCCCGCCAGGAGGAGGATAAGAAAATGGATCGGCCGGATTGTTCTCATAGAGATCTATTAGTGCAGTTGTTTTGTTGTGAGAAAAGCCTGTGGAACGCCGGCAGGAATGTCAACCCTCGGGCTGAGGGTCCTGCTCTCGGCTGCGTGAGCCTCTTTTTTTCTAACCGTCGACCGGTGAATGTTCTGCTTTCAAGCTACCGAAATTGCACCTTCACACCTTATTCGCGGGGAGTCCATGAACGAACTTCAAGTTTGCGCAGCATTCACCCAACCAGTCCGAAGCATCGTTGCGTCGTTTTGGAAGGCGGGCTTCCCGCCGAGGATTAACTCCGGGTGGCTCCAACGACGCAGATTTTTTGGGGATTGACCTGTTTCCTTATTGCTTCGGGCATTCGACGGTTTAGAATTTATTCCCATGAAGCCCATCCTTTCAAAAGTGCGACCGACTGCGCTCGCAGGCACCCGCTTTTTTAGAGCTGCCCGTCTGCTGCTCCCGGCCGCGTGCCTGCTGGCATGTTTCAGCCTCAGCGCGGCCCAAACGCTGCACGTGCTGGTGTCCGCGGAGGCCGAACAATTTCGTAACACGATCAGTTCCGCGCTCAAACAACACGGGGCACAAACCGAATCCTGGGCGGCAGCACCCACCGACGAGCAATTGAAGAAAGCGGATGTGGTTCTGCTCCAGTCCGCACAATTGAAAGCGTTGCCCGCCGACCGCCGCGCCGCCTTGGAGGCGTTTGCCGCGCGCGGCGGCGGATTTGTGGTGATCCATGGCGGGGTGGCGGCGGGCGAGACCAATTGGTGGAAGCCGCTCATTGGCGGTGCCTGGGTGGAGGGGACAAGCCGCAAGTTCTCCAGCAAAATGATGCTGTACGTCTCGCAGGAAGAGGATCCGATCATTGCGGAGGCTTCCTCCTTCGATGTGGACGATGACACGCTCTACGATCTGGATCTGGCCGAGAACGTTCATGTGCTCGCCTCCGCTTATACGCCCAAACTCACGGGGCGCGCCCGGGCCAAGACGGGCAACCAGCCGGATCAGGCGAACATCTTCGACTTGCAGCCCCAGCTATGGACTTTCGAAGTTGAACCGGCGAACGGAGCCAAGGCACATCGAGCTTTCGTGGCTCTCCAAGGCGCGGAAGCCACGTTGAACCATGCGAGCTTCCGCGTGTTTGCGCTGCGCGGCATCGCCTGGGCGGGCCATCGCGACAACATCGATGAATTTTGCGCGGCAAAAGATCTCGCCACGTTACGCTATCCCGTGGGCGGGCCCTTGAAGGCGGAAGATACTGCGAAGCAAATGGAAATGTACCCCGGCTTCAAGATGACCGTGGCGGCAGCCGAGCCGCTGATCAACAAACCAATCGCGGTGCAGTGGGACGCCGCCGGACGGCTCTGGGTGGCTGAAACTCCGGAGTATCCCAATGGGCGCCGCGCGATGGTCGCGCCATCCTGGAAAGAATCCGCCAGTCTCGTCCCCGGGGTGACGGACCGCCCGGCGCGCGATCGCATCAGCATTTTGACCGACCCGGATGCGCAGGGCCGGTTCACCAAAAAATCGGTTTTCTACGAAGGCCTCGAACTCGTCACCGGCTTTTGCTTCTATCGGGACGGGATCATCGCGGTTTCTGATCCAGCCATTGTTTTTATTCGTGACACGGATGGGGACGGCAAGGGTGACAAAGTGGAGACGCTGTTCACCGGTTTCCATCCCGGTGATACGCATTTTATTCCAAACCATTTTATTCCGGCGCCGGATGGCTGGATTTATGCCTCCATGGGTGGCGGCGCGGAGCCGGTTTCGCCGGACGGCAAACGTTTTGGCCGGATTGGTTCCGGAATGTTCCGATTCAAGCCGGATGGTTCCGCCATCGAACAAGTCTCCTCCAAAGGCGGCAACGGCTTTGGTGCGGAGGTGACTTCGGAGGGGGAACTGTTCTTCGGGCAGGCGACCACCGGCAATCCATTGCAGCATGTGGTGCTGCCGGAACAGACCCTCGCCCGCGGCAAGTTCGGGTCGATTATGAGCGCCCAATCGGTGAATCCGAGCCGGAAAATTTACCGTGAACACATGCCCGATCGCAGCCCGCTCGTGCAGATTGATGTTGTTGGGGGCTTCAGCGCGGCCTGTGCAGCGCTGATTTACGAGGGCGGCGCCTGGCCCGCCGAATGGGACCACTCTTCATTCGTGACCGAACCGATCCTCAACATCATTCATCATGAAATTCTAAAACCTTCCGGTCCGACACTGGTTGGAGAGACCACGCGACAACAGGAGTTCATTTCTTCGCCGGATTACTGGTTTCGACCGATTGAGTGCGCGCTCGGGCCCGATGGGGCCATGTATCTGCTGGATTTCTATTCACCGGTGATTGCTCATAACGACACGCGGGGGCCGTTGCACAGCCGGTCCGGCGCCTCCGTGCGGCCGGATCGCGGACATTACTTCGGCCGGATCTATCGCGTGCAGCACGAGCAGGCGCGGAAGCTGGAAATTCCCGACCTGACCAAAGCCAACGCGGGTCAATTGGTGAAGGCTCTATCGCACCCGAACCGCACGGTGCGTTTCAACGCGGAGCGGTTGATCGTGGAAAGAGGAGGCAAGCAGGCGGTGGCTGGCCTGACCCGTGTTTCCACGGATGAGAAATTTATCCCAGCCCGCATTCTGGCGCTGTGGGCTTTGCAACGGCTCGACGCCTTGCCTCCGGCCACGCTCAGCGCGGCTTTGGAGGACGCCAATCCCGAGGTGCGAAAGAATGCGGCTTTGATGGTCGAAGCTTCGGGCGGTGCTGGTTTGCCAGCAGGGCGTGGCCTCGTTCTGGAGGACAAAGACCCGCGCGCACAACTCGCGAAGCTGCGCGCGCTGGCGACCACGGGATTCGATGCCAAAGGAGCCGCGGCGATTGTCTCGCTGTTCCCGAACCTTGAGGACGGCTGGTCCAAGTCCGCCGCCATCGCTGCGGCAATGGCCGATCCGGTTCTCGTAATCCAGGCGGCGTTCGCTGCAAACAATTTGGAAGCCTCCAAGGTGTTGTTGAGCGCGGTGACTTCGCGGCTCGTTGAATTGAACAAGACGGACGCCTTTGTCGCGCTGTTGCCGGCCATGGCATCCCAACCGGCAACCACAGACGCGTTGAAACTCGTGATCCTGGAAGCAGCGGTCAAAGTAAAGCTTGCGGAACAGACGCCGATTCCGGTCGAGGCATTGCGGATGCTGCTCACTTCGCCAACGGCGGAAGTCCGTGCGGCGGCATTACCGGTGGCTCTAGTGTGGGATAAGACCCCTGCCCTCTTGACCGAAGAAGCCAAAGTTATCACGGGTGAACTCCAGCGACTGAACGATCCGACAACGACGGACGCGCAAAGCAGGCAAGCCATTTCCAGTCTGATCGCCGCGCGGCAAATCAACCCCGACGCGCTTCCCGCTCTCGCACAACTGTTGGCCGGCAAAGCTTCCGGCGCGCTGAAGCGCCATACCATCGATGCACTGGCGGCGACTGGCGACGGCACCGTCGGCCCGTTGATGATCGGGGCGTTCGAAAACGCGGACCTGCCGTTGCAACAGGTGATCTTCGACACCATGCTGACCCGTGTCGAATGGGCCCAAGTGCTTTTGGAGACGCTTGAGTCGAAGCATCTGAAAGCTGCCACCCTCGGACCAGCCAACCTCTTCCGCCTCCGAACCCATCCGGTGCCGGAAATTGCCCAGCGCGCCACCGCCGCGCTCAGCCACCTGAGCAGTTCTTCCCCGGACAAGGATCAACTGATTGCCCAACTCTTGCCCGCCGTGGGCAAGCCCGGCAACGTGGCGCATGGCAAGGAATTGTTCATGGTCAACTGCGGCGTCTGCCACAAGCTGGGCGATTTGGGAACGGAAGTTGGCCCCACCTTGAATGGCATCGGTGCCCACGGGCCGGAGGCGTTGTTGGTGCATGTGGTGGACCCCAACCGCCAGGTGGAACTGGGCTACGAATCCTGGACCATTGAAACCAAGGACGGAGAGATCGAATCGGGAATCATTTCGCAGGAGAACGATGCGCGGCTCGTCCTGCGCATGTCCGGCAAGCAATTGGAGATTCCGCAGGCAAACATCAAATCGCGGGTAAACAGCGGACGCTCGCTGATGCCGGAGGGGTTTGAAGCCCTCGGTGGTGAAAACCTGCGCGACATTCTCGCGTTTATTTGCGACGGACAGTCTCGCTTCCGGGTGCTTGATCTCACCACGGCGTTCACCGCTGATTCGCGCCAGGGGCTATATCGAAGCCGGGATGCAAAGCGCGACAGCCTGCATTTTAACAAGTTTGGCATCGTGACCGTGTCGGGCATTCCTTTCGACGTGGTCAACCCGGCGAGCAGTTCGCTGGGAGGGAACCTGGTCGTCTTAAAGGGTGGCCCCGCCGATTCCTTCGCCAACACACTCCCGCAACGGGTCGAAATCAAGGTTGGGTTGCCGGTGACGAAGCTGCACTTC
>JAQGOT010000503.1 GCA_028293465.1 Pedosphaera sp.
TCGCCGCGGGCGTGACTCACTGTCTGGCGCTTCGAGGTGATGGCACAGTGGTGTCCTGGGGGAGCCAGGTTACGGTGCCAGTCGGGCTTTCCAACATCGTGGATATTGCGGCCGGTTTTGACCACAATCTTGCGCTTAGAAGCGACGGCAGCGTCGTGACCTGGGGCGTGACAAATTCGTATGGCCGCGACCAGATTCCTCCGGGACTTTCCAACATCGTCGGGATTGCCTGTGGCTATTACAACAGCCTGGCGTTCCTCGGTGACGGTTCCCCGGTCATCAAATGGCAGCCGGTCAACCGCGCGATATTATTGGGCAGCACTGCTTCCTTCTCCGCACTCGCTGTTGGCCGGCAACTGCGGTACCAATGGCAACTCAACGGCACCGATCTTCCCAACGCAACCAACTTTTCCTACACCATCCCCGGCGTGCAGGCTTTGAACGCCGGCATTTATCGGGTCATGATTGCCAATGCTTTTGGGGCGGTCACCAGTTCGGTGGCGAACCTCACGGTGCTGGCGCCGATCGGCGCGGCGCTCGATTCGCCGAACCTGACCTGGAGCACGAGCGGCAATGCCGCTTGGTTCGGCGAAACCACCATTACTCACGATGGCGTGGATGCCGCGCAAAGCGGAGTCATCACCGACAGCCAGCAATCCACCGTACAAACGACCGTGGCGGGCCCGGGGGTGTTGAACTTCTGGTGGAAGGTTTCCTCCGAACAATTTTTCGACTATTTGACTTTCTTCATCGATGGCGTGCAGCGGACGAACATTTCGGGCGAGGTGGATTGGCAATCGCAAACCTTCGCCATCGGCTCGGGCACTCACACGATCAAATGGACTTACCAAAAGGACGCCAGCATCGGCGTCGGGTTCGATGCCGGCTGGCTGGACCAGGTGCTTTACTCAACCAACCCGCCCGTTATTACTCTGCAGCCGGTTGGCCGGACGAATTCGATGGGCGCAGCTCTCGCTCTGAGCATCTCCGCCTCCGGTGCACCCCCCGTCACGTATCAATGGACCAAAGCCGGCACCAATGTCAGTGGTGCGACGTCGTCCATATTCATCATCGTAAATGCAACGCGCCATGATTCAGCGGTGTATTCAGTTGTGGCAAGCAATCCTGGCGGCAGTACGGCCAGCAGCAATGCCCTGGTCTCCATCCGGGTGCCGCAGCAACTCAGGGCCAGCTTGCAGCCTGATGGAACGTTTGCCCTCACCTCGACCGATGCCGATGGTGCACCTCTGTTGAGCGGCGATTTCGGAAACTTCGACCCCCAGGTCAGTTCAAATCTGTTCGACTGGACGCCGTTGACAAACAGCCTGATCCTGACCAACGGAACATTGTTGCTGGTGGTTCCAGACAGCACGAACTATCCGTCGCGCTTCTATCGCATCATCGAGCATTAACCTGCGGATTACCATCGGGTGCGGCGAACCGGCTGGCGACCGCGGCCGGGGACCGGTCCCGGCTCCGACGCTTCACCCCTCCGTTGTCTCAGAGTGTTGCCGCGCAGGGCGCGGCGCGTCTGTGCGTTCACTGAAAATCGATTAACGTTCAATTTGGGCTCGCCAAAGCTGAGAATACCTTAATTGCATTGGCTTTCAGCGACTAACGATGCAGTGCTATTCTGGTGTGGCTGTAAAAGCCTCTCCGGTGTCACCGGGGTTTACTCAAGCATCGCAAAGCCCTCCTGCGTTCGGGCATTGGCGTGCCAATTCCAGTCTGATAACCCATCTGTGGCGGAACGACAGAGTCCGACCAACGTTTCCTCAGCCAAGTTCAGGTGGTGCCTGGACCAGTGAAAGATGCCTCAGTTAAGTTTGAGCTTTCTGCGACCCAGAGGCACAGCAACCGGGAATCGCTCCTCTAATCTTTCCCCGACCGTGTGAACGGAGAGTGGTGCTCGAACATCCCGACTATTACCGGCTCCGCGAACACCTCATTACCTTTCTGGAAGAGCACGCCCGCAAAAAACAAAAGAATGAGCCGGTTCCAGGCGGTTCTCCGGCTGCCGCAATCTCTCCCAGTGTTCCGCTACCTCGGAGTTTGGAATCTGCATCAAACCAGCCGAACCGGTTGTTGAGCAGCATTGAATCAGTCCTAATTTACCGGCAGGCTAATCATTAATCTGAACCCAACCTAACCGACCCAATGAAATCACAAACCCGAACACTTCTCACCAGCGCCCTAGTGATCTGTGCGGCCAATGAAGTCTATGCCCAGTATGCGCCGCCTCCTCCGCCGCAGCCCTTCCAAGGCTTCCTTAACGGGTACCTTCGCAAGGACGATCCCTACATGAACAAGTGGGATCTCGGCGGTGCCGAGCGTCTCCGCTATGAAGATCATGAGGGCTATGGCATCGCCGGCCTCCCCGGCTCGCCGGGCGCGCCCAACAATGATTTCCGCGCCCATGGAGCGGATGTGGCCAATGATTATCTCCTTTCTCGCCTGCGCCTCCATCTCGGATACACTGACAAATGGTGGAGCGCTTACGTGGAGGGGCAAAGCAGCCTGGCGTACGGTGACCAAAGGTTCGCCTATGCCAACGTCCCTGCGGTCGCAGGTACTGTGCGGAAGCAGGGCTACGGCCCCGAATACGATGCCATCAACCTGCATCAAGCTTATGTCACCCTCGGCAACCATCAGGAATTCCCCCTCTCGGTCAAAATCGGGCGTCAGGAACTTGCTTATGGCGAGGAACGCCTTGTGGGCGTGTTTGGCTGGAACAACATCGGCCGTGTATTCGATGCCGCCAAGTTACGCTGGCAAAATGAGTGGTTCGGTGCGGATGTTTTCACCAGCCGTGTGGTGATTCCCGAGAATGGCCGGTTCGACGTCAATAACGACTACGACTGGTTTTCGGGCATCTATGCGACCTCAACCAAAATTCCGAAGAACACGCTGGATCTTTACTTCCTCGCTCGCAACGCTTCTCCGCAAGCTGCCGCGGCTGAACCCAGTCCACAATTCCCGCAGCCGAGCGCCCGTGACATCTACACCATCGGCTCCCGGCTGAAATCCAAACCTGGCGAACTCGGGGGTTGGGACTATTCGCTCGAAGGCGCATTCCAATTCGGCGATTTCCGCGATTTCCGCGCCGGAGCCCCCACAACAAGGCTCGAACAACAGGCATTCGCAGTCGTTGCTCAAGGCGGCTACACGTTTACGGAGGCTTGGGGCACCCCCCGGTTTGGGTTGGAGTATGATTTTGCTTCCGGTGACAGCGATCCGAAGGATGGGAGGCATGAGACATTTGAGAACCTGTTCCCGACGAATCACAGATTCTACGGGTCCATGGATTTTGTGTCGTTACAGAACATCCATGACGCTGGCGTCATGTTTCAGTTGAAACCACATCGCCGTGTGAGCCTTGTTGTCGAAGGCAACGGCCTCTGGCTGGCGAACACTCACGACAGCTTCTACAATGCCAGCGGCGTCGCACGCGGCGGCACGGCGGCAACACCCGGCACCGGTTACGGCGTCAATCCTGGTTACAACAGCTATCTGGGCACCGAGTTGACCGCCATCGTCGGTTGGGCCGTGACCCGTTTTGCCCAGATCGAAGCGGGCTATGGCCATTTCTTCCACGGCCAATACATTTCGCAAA
This sequence comes from Pedosphaera sp., assembly GCA_028293465.1. GTDB lineage: Bacteria > Verrucomicrobiota > Verrucomicrobiia > Limisphaerales > Pedosphaeraceae > JAQGOT01. The sequence continues at coordinate 3,614 of JAQGOT010000503.1, forward strand.
CCTGGTCCTCGCCGGCGTTCGGAGCACGCGACGCAGATTTCTGCTACCTGCAATCCACGGTAAATTTCTAATGTCTGCGCGCGACGTGACCACTCCCGGCCCGCCAAACCATGGACACACTCCACTCACTCTCCGGACGTCGCTTTGCTGGAAATGGCCTTGAACGGATTTCGCTCGGGTGCTTCGGCGTGCGACACAGCGCCCAACAACCCGCGTATAACCCAATTCAGTGCCGGCACCCGGTGCCGCAGCCAAACCGACATTGGATCTGGCTTCGCACCGAGCGCCGCCTTGGGCTCCAATGCGGTGCGGCCCAGTGAGAGCCTTTTGCAACGCCAGTCGATGGCATCCCCAATTGTGCTGTGCAGCAGTCGCAGGTAAAGCGGCAGCCCCGTCCCCGCGGCTATCCGATCAAAGCCAATATAATAGGCGATAGCGGTATCCCCGTCGCGGAGGGTCGTTACAAAGCCTAGAATTTCCCCGCCCCTTCGGATCACGTTGCAACGGAAATCATCCGCTCCCGCGAGACCGAGTGCCGGTAGGTAGCCCTCGGGCAGCGTTACCAACCGAACGGACGAGTTGGCGTGAACCGACAGGTAAAGTTGGTGCAGGCGGCCAGCTTCGGCCGCAAGATTGATCAGCGGTTCGACCGTGCAGCCGGCCCCCGCGAGAGTTTTGATCTGATCCTTCGAGTTGCGACGGTATTTGGCATCCAACGCGGCGAGGTAATCATCGTAGCTGCGCCAACCGGGTTGGATGTCCAGCATCATGTTCGGCTCGGTCTCCAAAGGCCGATAGCTAAACCGGCGCAAAGCATCGAGCCCGCTTTCTCGAGCGGCGAGGTCCTTGACGAGAACGACATCGGTTTGACCCGTGAGCCGCTCCGCGCGACGGATGCGATATAATGCTTCGGCAACCCCCGGCCAGAGCGATGCAGGATTTTCACCGGGTGCAAAAGCGACTCCGTGGCAGCCCCAAGAAAGCAAATTGCCGCCCACGAGGATCCGTTGGCGAATGCCCGCACTCGCTTTGCGTGCAGCCGGGCGCAGGACACGCTCCAAGAGCCGGGGCGGGCGGGCTTTCGCAGTTGCGCTGTTCTCCCGCCCCAGTTGTTCTCCCGTCACCGTCCAGTTGGGTTGCCAGCGTGGCGACAGGTTGCTCGCCACGAAAGATCATGGCGTAGCGGGGCAGGATGTTGTCCGGCCCATGGTTCTCGATGGTTCGCAAGATTTCGCGGCGCAGAAAGAAGCTGCTGCTCGCCGTCACCGCATCCCACCGGTTTGGATCGAAATAATCGACGCGGTCCGCAAACACAAAGCCAAAGCCGCTTGGTCGGTGGCGGTCTTGATGACGTTCGCGCATGTCACGGAGCGAAGAGGTAAAGCGAAGCAGCGGGTGTCGGGATTTTGGCTTGTCAGACATAATATGAAAGCAATCTGTTTAGTAACTCCATAAGTTATTTCTTCGGTTCCACCGGAAACCAACTGTTGCCTGCGACATCTGCCAATCCGAACCCGTTGCATTTAGGTTTAGCTCATCGGCTGTCAACGAACTGGTTCTAACCTGGCTGGCTGCATTTCCGACAAATTTTCACGAGCTTACCGCTTGATGTAGGCACCGCGCAATATGAAATCGTTTTCTAGCCCGGACTGAACGTCCGTCACAACCGCCCGCCTTAAACAGGCGAAGACCTATTTTCGGCCGGTACCGACGATGACCTGATGCTTTAAACACCCGATGGGGCAGGGGAAGGAAGCCGCACGCGCCCGCGGCAAGAGGCGTGGTGCCGAGGCTATCCGGGTCGTGGTTCCTATGAAGCGATGAATCTATCCAACCCCTGCTTGTTCTCCCCGGTGGTATTCCATAAAAACCCATCCTGAAATTTCTGTCAAAATGGAGCTTGCATTCCGAGTAGGTTGATTTACCTTAACTCCAATATTCCCTTATATGTGCGCAACCAAGCGAGAATTCTATCCACGTTCCGGTCCTCTGCGCCCAAATCGAGGCGCGGCATTTACACTGATCGAATTGCTCGTGGTGATCGCCATCATCGCGATCCTGGCGAGCTTGCTGCTGCCCGCGCTGGCCAAGGCCAAGGCCAAGGCCGGTCAGGCCGCTTGTTACAACAATCTCAAGCAGTTTTCGTACGGAACGGCGATG
>JAQGOT010000752.1 GCA_028293465.1 Pedosphaera sp.
GGAGGCCGGGCGGATGGATTTTAATCCGGTGCAGATGGACCTGAGAACCTGCTGCACGCAACTCGTGGATGAACTCGCGTCCGCCACCAACCGCCGCTGCCCGATCAAACTGTCCGTTTCCGAAATCAACGAAGCGGCGCGCGCGGACGAAGGTCTGCTGCGGCACGTTTTATCCAATCTCATCGCCAACGCCGCCAAGTATTCGCCCGCCGGAACACCGGTGCAGGTTTCCGTCACGCGCGCCGGCGGCGATGCGATTTTCATCGTGCAGGACCACGGCATGGGCATACCCGAGGACGACCGCAAACGGCTGTTCACCCCGTTTTATCGCGGCAAAAACGTGGCGACCATCCAGGGCACGGGGCTCGGCCTCGTCATCGTAAAGCATTGCGTGGAACGGCATGGCGGAACTATAGAAGTCGAGAGCGCGGAGAACTCCGGCACGACGGCGACCGTGCGGCTGCCGTTGTTTTCGCCCGCGCACACGGAATTCATCACACGCATTTCCCAGACTCCGGCTGAATGAAACGAATTCTTATCATCGAAGACGAACCGACGATGCGGGCAAACCTGCGTGACATCCTGGAGCTGGAACACTTTTCACCGCTGCTCGCCGCCAACGGCCGGGAAGGCATCGCCGCCGCCAAGCGCGAACTGCCCGACCTGATCCTTTGCGACGTGCTGATGCCGGAACAGGACGGCTACGAAGTTTTGGAGGCATTACGTGCCGATGCCGTAACCGCGCGGATTCCCTTCGTGTTCCTCACCGCCAAAGGCGAACGAAACGATCTGCGCGCGGGCATGAACCTCGGCGCGGACGATTATCTGGTGAAGCCCGTGCGCGTGGATGATCTGCTTCACGCCATCGCCGCGCGGCTCGAACGCGCGCAACAGCAGGGCGGTTTCCAGGCCGATTTCAGGTCCGCCGTGCCGCTGGAAAGACTCGGTCTCTCGCCGCGCGAAGCGGAGATTCTTTTGTGGATCGCTCAAGGCAAAACGAATTGTGAAGCCGGAACAATCCTCCACATCAGCGCTGCCACCGTAAAGAAACACCTTGAGCACATCTACGAGAAGCTCGGCGTGGGAGGACGCAACGCCGCCACGCTGCGGGCGCTGGAAGCCTTGCCTGGCAGAAGGTGAGCGCTCAGGCTGAACGATCGGCTTGAGAACGGCCAGCACAGCCGGGAAAAGGGGGCAGACCATAGCTTGGTTCGTTTTGTACAGGCCCTGGAAACGAGACTGACAAGGATTGACGCGGGGTCCGACCGGAACCTGAACTGAGGGTGGTTGTTGGTTGACCGCCGCTGGTGCGGGACGTGGAGTTGAGGGTTGAGGGCCGGAGGTCTCAGTGTTCAGTCTGAACAGAGTGCGGCGGGAGGCCGTGGCTACGTTGGGGGCAGCGCCGGGGAGGCAGACGGGCGTTTGTAACGCTTGTGGCTGGGCTGTAACGGCGTTGTAACGGCAATGTAACGCTTCTGATTTCTGTAACTGTTTGCAGGATAACATTGCAACGCCTGTAACGGCTGTACACCCCTTGAAGAGGGTTGATGGTTGAGAGTTGATGGTTGAGGGCCCGAAGTCGCCAAAGGCCTGAAATGTCGGATGACGAAGTGCTAGCGCACGGCCATTGGGGAGTTTGAAGTTTCAAGTGTTCAGTTTTCAGCCCGGCTTTGCTTTTTCCCGCATGGCCAAGGTGCGGAATCCAGGCAAATCCAAGTTGGGGAGGGAAGGATTTTCAGTTTGTCAGATTTGAAGGTGATCAGACTGGAGAGGGGGCTCGGCAGGCATTTGTGACGGGTTGTAACGGGCAATGCAACGCTTCGCATGCCGGGCAAGTGGTTGGAGGCGAACGTTGTAACGCTTGTAACGGCTGTACACCCCCAAGGGGCCTGAAATGTCGAATGACAAAGTTTGAATGACGAATTGGGGGAAGCGTTCGGTTTCAAGTTTTCAGTTTTTTTACCGCTCTGCCGGCGCACTCCATGGGGCGGCGGGCTTTTACCATGGACAGTCAGGGCCATGGGTTTCGATTTCGTCCACGCGGATCGGAACGGTCTTGTGTGAAAGGGGTGTAGAGAGCCGCGCTCCGCCGTCTCGCGTGCGGGGCGGGACTCCGTGCCATAAGAGGCTCGCGCGTAGGCTCGCCCCACCGGGGCATGGTTGCACGAAAGCTGAGTTGCGCCGGTGCCATTGCTGGGCAGAAATCCCGATTGAAATTTGGCGCGTCTGTTCCACACTAGCCCATGCTTGAAACGGAATTCGTTGCCGCAAAGGAAAAGAAATCGCGCCGGCTGATGGTTATCCTGCACGGGTTGGGAGACAGTTTGGCGGGCTTTCGCTGGCTGCCAGAAGCGCTGGGATTGCCGGAGATGAATTATCTGCTGGTCAATGCGCCGGACCCGTATTACGGCGGCTTTGCCTGGTATGACTTCATGGGCAACGCGGGGCCGGATATCGAGCGCAGCCGGAATTTGCTCTTTGAATTATTGGACGCGCAACGGGCGAAAGGGTTTCCAACCTCAGAAACGGTGCTGGCCGGATTCTCGCAAGGCTGTCTCATGACCATCGAGGTGGGATGCCGTTATCCGCGTTTGTTTGCGGGTTTGGTGGGTATCAGCGGGTATGTGTTTGAACCGGATTTATTGGTCCAAGGGCTGTCACCAACGGCCAAGAAACAGCGGTTCCTGGTGACGCATGGGTTTCAGGATCCGATCATCCCGTTTACGCTCGTTAGGGAGCAGATCAACCAACTGAAAGCTGCAGGGTTGAACGTCTCGTGGCACGAATTTGTAAAGGCCCACAATATCGCGGGGGAACCGGAGTTGGAAGTCATCCGGGAGTTCATCAACGCGGGCTTTGGGCCGGCGTGAAGCCGCCGGGACGGCGGTTGGGTGGTGAGGAACCGGAGAACCCAGCCGCCGTGGCGCGGCGGAAGATCAGCGCTGATTTTGCTTCCCGGTGCCTGGGAGCCAGGTTTGTTCGGGCTGAAAGCGGGGGGCCGGTTCCCAATCCATGGCGCGCTCGACCACCTGGCGCATCTGGTCGAACCACCAGTTGGCCTGGCGACGACGGCGTTCGCGGCGCACCACGCGTGGACAACGGTTCGACCCTGCCAGTCCCAATTCCATTTGCTTTTGATTGATCATAATTGACCTTTCGTTATATGGGGCGAATCTAACAGGAGGGGTTGGACAAAGGGTGTCCAACTGGAAAATTATTTTGGTTGTCTGAACCGATGAGATGCCCGGCTGGCCGGCAGGCTGAAGCAGGTGCGTAGGCGCGGTGGAGGCAGGGGTGGAAAATACCTGCTCGTCAAAGGCCCTAAATTCCTTAGAATGACAGGAGTGCAGTCGCTGCTAACAAACCTGGAGCAACTTGCGGCCGGCACGCATGCGTTTGCCCGGCGGCACTGGCAACGGGCGTTGCGGATCCGCGAGAAGTTGTGGTTCAGCGAGGAGGCTTTCCATCTGGTGCTGGCGGGCGGGGTAGGTGTCATCGGCGGGTTGGTCAACCTGGTGTTCCATTTTTGCATCGGAGTGTCGGAGAGATTTTTTTTCCATCAAAACGGAGATATATCAGAACTGGCGGGCGGCATTGCGCCATTGCAACGAGTGTTGATTCCATCGGTGGGCGGGTTGCTCGCGGGCATGGTGCTGTTCTGGGGACTGCGGCTGGTGGGCAAGCAGGGGTCGAGCAATCTGCTGGAGGTGGTGGTGGCGAGCGACGGGCGGCTGCCCTTTCGGACTGCGATCGTGAAGGCAATTTCCTCGTTGCTGAGCATCGGGAGCGGGGCCTCGATCGGGCGCGAGGGGGCGATCACGCAATTGTCCGCCACGTTTGCGTCGAAATGGGGGCAGTTGGCGCGATGGCAGCCGTATCGGCTGCGGTTGCTCGTGGCGTGCGGGGCGGCGTCGGGAATTTCGGCGGCGTACAACGCGCCGATCGCCGGGGCGGTTTTTGCGGCGCTCATTGTGCTGGGAAATTTTTCGATGAACCTGTTCGCCCCGCTGGTGTTTTCCTCAGTGGTGGCGTCGATGGTATCGCGGAGCTTTTTTGGGATGAAGCCGTGGTATGTGGTGCCGGCCTTTGATTTTACCAGTTTGACCAAATTGCCGTGGTTTCTCGTGCTCGGAATCCTCAGCGGCATGGTCGGGGCGGCATTTTTAAAAATGCTGCATTGGAGCGAGGGGATGTTCAAACGGTTGTCCGTGCCGATTTTTATCCGTCTGCTGATCGGAGGGCTGCTGGTGGGGTTGATTGCCCTGAGATACCCCGGGGTTTTTGGCAATGGTTACGGGGTGACGAACCAGATCCTGCAGGAAAAGTTCCTGACGTACGAGTTTCCGATGTTGTTCCTGGTGGGACTGTTTTGCGCCAAGCTGCTGGCCACACTGGCCACGGTGGGGTCCGGCTCGGTGGGCGGCGTGTTCACCCCGACGCTCTTCCTGGGCGCCGCGTTGGGCTGCATTTTTGGAACCTTGCTGCATCGGAGCGGGCAGGGGAGCGAATTGCCCACGGGGGCGTTTGCCCTGGTCGGCATGGGGAGCATGCTGGCGGCCACCACCCGGTCGCCGTTGTTGGCGATGATCATGGTGTTCGAGATTTCGCTGAATTATTCGCTGATGCCGCCGCTGATGCTGGCGTGTGTGGTTTCGACCCTGGTGGCGCGGCGATTACATCCGGAGTCGATTTACACCCAGCCGCTGCGGAACAAAGGTTTGATGGTGGATCGTGAGAGTTTGCGGCCGGGGTCGGCCACGGAACAAACGGTGGGTGACTTGATGCGGGCGCCGGTGCCGCCGCTGCGGGAGACGGCGAGTTTGCAGGAGATTGCGGACCGGTTCCTGACGAGCTCGAATAATTTCCTGCCGGTGGTGGATGCGAAATATCAATTGATCGGAATGGTGGCCTTGCAGGACTTGAAGGAATATCTCAACGCGGGGCCTGAAATGACCGCTGTGATTGCGTACGATGTGATGCGCGCGGCGCCGGCGTGTGTAACGCCCGGCCAACTGCTCCTGGACACATTACCCATCATGTTGACGAGCGAGCAAAGGAATGTGCCGGTGGTCAACACGCTCGCGGAAAACCGCCTGGTGGGGGCGGTGGTGCGGGCCGAGGTGCTGGGCCTGTTATCCGAGGCGATTGCGACCAGAGGGCAGGCGAAAGCGCCGTCGGAGTTGGCGAGCTGAGGGGAATCAGAGAAGGGTGAGCACCAGCGCGACGCCGCCGAGGAGGGTGGCCAGCAACCAGATGAGGAGAACGGCGTTCGATTTGCTCAGACCGTTTCGGACCAGCCGGTGAGAGAGATGATTGTTGTCGCCGACGTAGAAGGGCTGTCCCGAACGCCACCGCAGGAGGACCACCCAAACGAGATCGCCCAGCGGAACAGCGAGGATAAGGAGCGGCGTAAGGACTGCCCAAGCATGCGGGTGTTGGGGCGTGTAAAAGTGGGGGAGAATGGCCATCACAGCGAGCAGGTAACCGACCAGGTGACTGCCAGCGTCGCCGAGGAAGGCGCTGGCGTGGGGAAAGTTGTAGGGCAGAAAGCCGAGCAATGCGCCGCAGGTGAGGAGGCCCAGAAGGGCAACCAGATATTGGCCGTCCACGGCGGCGATCACGGCGAAATACCACGCACCGATGGCCCCCAGACCGGCGCACAGGCCGTTCATGTTGTCCATGAAATTGAAAGCGTTGGTGACGGTAAGAATCCACAGGATGGTGACGGCGTAGCTGAAGGCGACATTATGAATAAACAGCGTGATGCGGACATTCGCCGCCACGACGAGGAGGGCGATGGCAAGTTGACCGCCGAACTTGAGGCTCGGGCGGAGCTCAAATTTATCATCCAACCACCCTAGGATCACCATGCCGAGCGCGCCAAGAAGGATCGCGGCCAATTCGAGCGCGCGGTTGTCGGGTCGGAGTCCGTGATCGATAAATTGTTCGCCCAAGTTCGGAGCGGGAGAGTGCCGGCTCAAGGCGGCAACGCCGAGCAGCAGTGGCAGCACGATGCCAGTGAGGACTGTAAAACCGCCCGCGAGCGGGATGGGGGTGTGGTGGATTTTGCGATGGCCCGGATCATCCACCAAGCCGGTGCGCTGGCTGAAGCGGCGCCACAACGGCAGGGAGAGCACCGCGGCGATGAAGGCAGCCGCCAGGGCCGGGAGATAAACGGTGAAGGGAAAATTCACGCAATGGCCGGGCGTTGGTGGGCGGCAAGCTTCATATAGAGAGCATATAAATCATCGACCATACGCTCAACCGGGAAACGTTCAGTCACGAATTGACGGCCTTGGCGGCCGAGCTGTTCGCGCAGAGAGGCGTCACCAGCCAGGCGGTCAAGCGCCGTGGTGAGCGAGGCCAAGTCGCCGGGAGGGATCAGAAAGCCGGTTTTGCCATCGAGGCACACCTCGCGGGCCCCGTCGCAATCGTACGCGACCACTGGTCGCGCGACGGCCAGAGCCTGAGGCAAGGCGCGGGGCAGACCTTCGCGCAGGGAAAGGTGCGCCACGAGGTCCATGATGCCGATTAAGCGGGGCACCTCCGCAGGCGGAACCAGACCGGTGAAAATAAAATGCTTTTCAAGGCCGAGCGCCTGCACGTGCTGTTCGAAGCGGTGCCGCCACGGACCGTCGCCGACGAGCAGGAATTTCAACTTTGGGTGATGCTTCAGGAGCGCCGGCGCAATGCGGAACAGGTCCTCGTGGCCTTTGAGTTTGAAGAGCCGGCCGATCTTGCCGATGACAATATCCTCCGGACCAATGCCCCAACGGGCGCGAAGGGCGGGATCGTTGGTGGCCGACAAAAACGGTTCCAAGGGGAAGCCGCTGAACACGCGGGTAAAAAGTTGCGGCCGGCCAATGCCGGCGGCCAGATACTGGTCGCGCATCGCATCGGCGACGGTCACAAAATGACTGGTGATGGCGGCGGCGCGGCGTTCGGCCGAACGAAAGATGAAGTTGGCGGCCGGACCTTGGAACGCGCCGAAGGATGGGCCATGGATGGTGTGCACAATCACCGGCACCCCGGCGCGGGCGGCGGCGAACCGTCCTAAAACGCCGGCTTTGCCGCTGTGGGTGTGGACGATCCGGGGTGGTTGCGCGCGGAATATTTGCACGAGACGACGCCAGGCGAGGCAGTCCTTCCACGGGTGAATGGGCCGGACCAACTCCGGGAGGATGGTCAAAAGTTCAGGTGAATCGGCGAAGCAGGATTCGAGCGAGCCTTCCCGCCCCAGCGAAGGTCCGGAAATCAAGTTCACCTGGAGGTCGGGCTTGCGATGCAAACCTAACACGGAGGCGATGGTGTTTTCCTGGGCGCCGCCTACAATCAACCGGGTGATGACGTGCGTGGCGCGCATTAGCCTGGGGCACTAACGCTGGTCGGGTTTGACGGGTTGAAGTTCCTTCAAACGGGTGCTGATGGACTTGGCTTCTTCGGTGTCGGGGGGGGCGTTGGTGAGGTAAAGTTGGTAATTTTTAATGACGGCGGGAACGTCCTTCTCAAGGGAAGCGATCTCGGCCAGGCCGTAATAGGCTTGGTAGGTCTTGGGGAGGACCTTGACGACGGCTTCATAATCATGCCGGGCGGCGGTGAGATTTGTCGCTTGCAAGTAGGCGATAGCGCGGTTCAGTTGAGCAGCGTAATTGGTGGTTTGGAGCGTCATCAAACGTGTCAACGGCGGGATGGCATCCTGGTAGGCATGCAACTGAATCGAGGAGATACCCTTAAAAAAAAGGCCGGTAGGATCATCGGGAGCGCCTTTCAAAAGTTGGTTCGCCGAGGAGAGCGCGTTGGAATAATCCCGGGCGTAGATGAACAGTTGGGGGAACAAGTAGC
>JAQGOT010000005.1 GCA_028293465.1 Pedosphaera sp.
TGCCTTTTTCCTTCAGTTCCATGGGCGGAAACATGCTTTCCGCGTAATACGGCAGATGGCCCGAGGTCTTATACATGAGTTCTTTGGCCATGTGCGGCGTCTTCACGCGCACATAGCCCGCGGCGAACTCGGTTTCCTTCGCCAGTTTTTCCAGTTCTTCGAGAATCGCGGTGCCTTTAGGCAACCACAACGGCAACCCGGGGCCGACATACTCGGCGTCGATGGCAAACAATCCCATCTCGTAGCCAATCTTGCGATGGTCGCGTTTTTTGCCTTCCTCCAGCATGTTGAAGTGGGCCTCCATCTCAGTCTTGTTCTTGAAGGCGGTGCCGTAGATGCGCTGGAGCTGCGGGTTTTTCTCGTCGCCTTTGTAGTACGCACTCGCCACATGGGTAAGCTTGAACGCGCCAATGTTGCCGGTGCGCATCACGTGCGGCCCGGCACACAGATCCAGGAAGTCCCCATTCTTGTAATAGGAAATGGGCTCGCTCTCAGGAATGTTTTGGACGATATCCAGCTTGAACTTGCTCGGGGTGCCGCGCTCACCCAGCGCCGCGAGGCGGCCCGATTGGGCGTCCTTAATGGCTTGCTCGCGGGTGACCACCACTTTCTCGAACGCCGTGTTGGCCTTGGTCTCCTTCTTCATCTCCGCCTCGATTTTCTCGAAATCCTCTGGCGAAATGCGATGGCTCAGCTCGACATCATAGTAGAAGCCGTTTTCGACCGGTGGACCGGCGGCAAATTGGGCATCCGGCCACAGGCGCAGGATGGCGGTGGCCAGCACATGGGCGCAGGAATGGCGGATGCGTTCCAGTTCCGTCATCTTCTGGCGTTCATCCAGCGGTTTCCGTTCGGTCTGTTCTTTGGAGGCTTCCATATAAATTGGGTCTAAAGGTTATCAGGGTTCCGGGTTCTCAGGTCGAGAAAAGAAAAACGCCCCGAGGGTCAAATCGAGGCGTTGGCGTCCACGGTTTTTTCCGCGGACGCTACAAAGTCGTAGTTGTGTTCTGGCAAACTGCCATGCTCAGAATTTAATGAACGGCTTGGGTTTTGGCAAACTCAAACTGAGGCGGCCAAACTAGCGTTGGTTGAAGCACCTTTGAAAGCCCTTCAGGTCATCGGTGTTGATCAGGTCCACGTCGTCGGCGAGCAGCTCTTTCCAGACGGCGGGTTGGTCGGGTGCTCCCCAGAAACGGAGGCGGCGGCCTTGTTGATGAGCTTTGACCACGAATTGCTTGAGCCTTGCCTTTTCGTCCTCCGGCATCGGGCCATCGCCTCGCCATTTAAAGGACTTGGTCCAATCCTCACTGATCCAGACCACCAGATTGGCGGGCGGATTTTTTTCCAGATCAGGCAATTTGCCGTCGCAGACCGCATAGCGAACCGGATCGGCTGCGACGATCTCGCGAGGGTAACCGCCGGTGAGCACGACCGTGATGGCGTTGGTCTCCTTTTTGCCATCGCGGAAAACGCTTAGAATGTCGGAATATTCCTTGAGCACCTCGCGGAGTGCGGCGTAGGTCGGCGGGCCGGCGGTCTTGAAATCAATGAGCAATATGCATTCAGGGCCGTCCTTGTAAACCCGGCCGCCATTCTGTTTCACGCGCTGGCGCAACGGCTCCAGATACAAAGATTTGAGTGTGCGGGCCGGGTCAAACTCCGGGAGGTCATGCGCCACCAGCAGATCGCCATCCACGAGGTGGATATCAGCTTCAACACTGCAAAAGCCCTGTTGCAAGGCGTCGAACAGCGGATGCTTGTGCTCGTAATCATTGTGCGCGTGTGCGCGGAGTAGGGGGACGGGGTTGGTCGCTGGCGGGTCGGCAAAGGCAACGAGAACGCCGGCTGCAAACACAAGCGAAGCAACCAATAATTTAATCTTCAGGGGAGGGGTCATTTCGTCGATGTGGATTTACCTGTGCCGCATCCCAATCACAAGAGTGACTAATTCGGCAGAGGGCGATTCTTATACTTCTCGTAAAAGCGGGTATGTCGGCTGGCCAGACTCACTTCCTTGCCGGCGATCCACATCCGTTTCACGTTCGCTCGGATATCCAGGATGCTGCCGTCCGCCACAAAAAACGTTGCTTCCTTGCCCGCCTCGATGGAGCCGAGTTTCTCGGCCACTCCCAGTAACTGGGCGGGGTACAGCGTGAGGCCCTTCAGCGCGTCGCTTTCCGGTAATCCGAACGCCACGGATTGGGCCGCCGCGTAGGGCAGGTTCTTCGCCATGGCGGTGTTGAAGCTGTCGGAACCGTTGCTGAACACCACCTTGACTCCGGCTTTACGCAGGACTTCGGGCGCTCTGAAATTTACCTCGTACGGATCGGAATCCCGGCCTGGAGGCGCCCACGTGGCCTCATAGACGACTGGTATTTGCCGGGCGGCGAGCAGGTCCGCCACCTGCCAAGCATCCCGACCGCCCTCGAGGATGATTTTGTAATCATTGGTCTGCGCCCATTTCACCGCGGCCTTGATCTGACGGAGGTCATGGGCATGCACCGCAACGGGAATTTCGCCGCGCACCACCGGCAGCATCGCTTCCCAGGGTGGATTGAGCTCGCAATTCCCCGCCGTGCGGGCTTTGGCATAGGCGCGTGCCTCCAGGAAAAAATCATCGAGCGCCTTCAGCTTGCTCTGCCGCTCTTTGGCCTGGTCTTCGAGCGATTTGAATTTCGATTCATCCTTGAACTTCTCCTTCGGTCGCGTGTCCAGTTCCATGCTCGGCCAATAAACATGCAAGGCACCGGGATGCTTGACGGTCATCTGCTCGACCGTCCAACCGTCAAAAGCGATCAACCCGGACAGGCCGGCCACCACGCCACCTTGCGGCGCGGGCTCCGTGTGCGTGATGCCATTGGCGCGCGTGACCGGGATGATTTCAGAATCCGGGTTGACCGCAATCCATGATTGCACGTCTGGCTGATAACCCTCGCCCGACTCGGTGGTATCCTGCGTGGAACGGACGGCTTCAATTTCGCTCAGTCCGAGGGCGCTGTTCAACGCGATCAGGCCGGGATAAAGATGCTGGCCCTGTAGGTCGATCACTTTGACTCCCGGAGCCGTGAGTTGCGCGCCCACCGCCTCGATTTTCCCGTCCTTGACCAGCACCGATCCGGCGGTAAGCGTCGCGCCTGAAATCGTGTGGACGACGGCATTGCTCAGGAGCAGTGACTCGGCGCTGACTGACTGCGCGAGCGACCCAACCACCAGCAGGACCGGAATGACCGCTCTCGAAAATGCCGTGGCGACCGTTGAAAATTTTACCGGTGATTTATTCATGATCATCCAGGCAATGGCGTTCCTTGCCGTCATAAAGATGCTCCAACGAAATCTTGAAAAATGAGTTGTCGCCGGAGTCGGCCTTGTCGCCGCCGCCTTCGGAAAGCGTTTTCAATTTCTTGGCTTTCGCCAGCAAGTCCTTCCGTTCCTTCGTCAAAGCAGCAGCGCGCGCCGAAGCGAGTGAATTGTCGAAATACTTCTTTCCTTCAATCCAGGTCTGTTGGCAGACGGTCGAGGAATCCAGCGGCGGTTTCGACCAGATCACGAAATCCGCATCCTTGCCCGGTTCCAACGAGCCGACCCAACTGTCGATACCGAGCTGTTTGGCTGGATTGAACGTCACAAACTTGAGTGCTTCGACTTCTGAGGTGCCGCCGAACTTCACTGCTTTGGCTGCCTCGAGGTTTAGCCGCCGCGCCAGATCGCCTGAATCTGAGTTAAACGAAACCAAAACCCCACGTTCGCGCATCAGGCTGCCGTTCTGGGGAATGGCATCGTAAACCTCGAACTTATAGGCCCACCAATCCGCGAAAGTTGAGGCACCCGCACCGTGTTGCGCGATCTCGTCCGCCACCTTGTAACCCTCGAGCACATGTTGGAAGGTGCCGATCTTGACCCCGAATCGTTCCATCAGCCGGATCAACATGAGGATCTCATCCTGACGATAGGAATGGCAATGGATCAAGCGCTTGCCTTCAATGATTTCCCCGAGGGCCTCCAGCTCAAGGTCACGCCGCGGCGGCGGACCACCCGCCTTTTTGAAATCCGCCCAGGTCTTCAGATATTGTTGCGCGGCGGTGAAGCGGTTGGCCATGAAGGTCTGCACCCCCATGCGGGTTTGTGGGAACCGGGTCACATTCTTGTCACCCCAGTTGGACTGCTTCACGTTCTCACCCAAGGCGAACTTAATTCCCTGCGGGGCGCCCTCAAACTTCAGACTCTCGGGTGTCGCTCCATCCCGCAACTTGATGACGCAATTCTGGCCGCCAATGGGATTGGCCGAGCCGTGCAGCAGATTGGCCACCGTCAAGCCGCCCGCCAATTGATCGTAGATATTCGGCGTTTCGGAATTTACCACGTCGCCGATGCGCACCATGGCGGAGGAGGGAAGGGTGGCTTCGTTTACATTGCCCAGGATCATGCTATGGCTGTGGCAATCCACCAGGCCGGGTGTGATGTGCAGTCCCTCGCCTTCAATGACCAGCGTCTGGCCGGGGAGACTGCCGTTCGCGAAAAGTTTCCGTCCCACTTTCTGGATCTTGCCGTCTTGCACGAACAAATCAGCATGCTCCAAGCGACCGTCCGGTCCGCAGGTCCAGAGCGTGGCGTTGCGAATCAGCACCGCCGGCGGATTGGTCAGTGCTCCGCGCCCTTCCAGCGGCGAGCGGGCGACCCGCTTCTGTCTTTCCTTCAACTTGGCCAGTTTCCTCTCTTTATCCGCTTCTTTCTTGTCCGCTTTGGACTTTTCTTCCTTGGCGACAACCTTGCCCGGCGGCTTCGTTTCCGGCTTTGCCTTGGTCTTGTTGGGGTCACCCTCTTCCGGATTGGCAGCCTTGGAAGCCTCGGCTTTTTCGTCTTCTGCCTGGACCTCTTTATCCTCCTTGCTCTCGGGGGGTTCAATGCGGTAGAACCGGCCGTCGATCCAAACCGAGCGGACCTTGGCTTCGGGATCGAAATACCCTTGGCCCTCCACAATCGTCAAATTCGCCTGCTTGCCGGCTTCAATGGTGCCGAGTTGTTTATCCATTCCGCAAAGCCGCGCCGGTACCGTGGTCAATGCAGCGAGGGCATTGTCCTCGGTGAGGCCGCGATCTATGGCGAGCCGCAAGTTTTTGCGAAAATCCTTCTTTTCGGCCAACCCGTGAGTGGTGAAGGCGATTTCCAGCCCTTGATTGCGCAACACCGCGGGATTTTCCGGTGCCCAATCCCACGTGCGCAATTCATCCAAGGTGACTTGTTCCCAATCGTCTTCCTGTGGCATTTTGGGCAGCGAAGGGAAGTCGAGTGGTACAATAAAAGGTACTCCCGCGGCTTTGGCCAGCTCCGGCCGCCGCCACTCCTGCCCGCTGGAGACTAGATAAAAATCCAAATTCAACTCGTGCGCCATTCGGGCGGCGCGATCTTCCAGCAACGCGTCGGTTGGTTCAAACACCACCGTGATCTTCTTCTCGGCGGCCGGTCGGAGAGCCTCCAATGCGGGGTTAAAGGTCGGGCGGATTCGGCCAGCCGGATGTTCACGGTAATCCGCCTGGTCCAGCGCGTAATGCCGGGCGTCAAAGAAGCTTTGCCGGACCACCGCCACCACACCCATCATTGATTCGGGATATACATCCTCCTTGCGGTTCTCCAAATCGAAGACCACATGCTGGAAAACATCCGCTTTGATGATCGAGTGGTTGGGCTCGGCACCGGAGAGCGCGACCAAGGCGCTGGTTCCCCGGAGGATGCCTTTGCCCGGCGCGACGTTGGCCACGGTGAAGCCAAGTTCGCGGAGGCCTTCCAATGTCCTGCGATCAGGAGAGAAAGTTTCCGCAACCTGTCGTTCAGGAGTGACGCGGGTGACTTCATACCCGGGACCGCCGGCCCCGGCGTCACGCTCCTGCGGATTCACGCCAAAGAATTTGACTCCACCTCCGGTTAGCTCCAAGTCCTTCTTCCCCTCCTTGCCCGCGCTTTTCGCACCGAGCGTCAAATAGGGGTCGATGAAACCGGCGTAGATCACGAGACCCTTCACATCCCAGACCCGTGCATCACTCGGCGGAGTGAGATCCTTGCCGACCCTCTCGATGTAGCCGTCGCGGATGATGATCGTGGCGGAATCCAGAACTTGGCCCGGCTTAACCACCACCTTGGCGCCCACCAGCGCATGCACCCCGACGGGCACGGGGCGAAATCCCGAAGGTAACAAATCCACCGGGGCAGCCTGCAGGCAGGCAGCGCAGATGAGCAGCAGGAGAACGAACAGACGTGGTAGCAACCGGAATTGTATTTCGAGCTTGGCCATCAATACCGTTTTATTATGCCAAGGAGCGATTGCGATACAAGCGTTGGTTTGAAAACATGTTCATGCGAAGTGATCAATATTGGCAGCGGAAGCGCGTGGATACGCCATGATCTCAGAACCTCGAAGCCTTGATTGCCGGCATAAATTGCCGTCGGATAAGGCTTCACAGAAGTGGAACACTCTGATTCTCTATAGGTTGCCTATGAGAACCCTTTTAATCGGTGTTGATAGCGGCACGCAATCCACCAAGGCCCTGGTCGTGGATGCGCAAACCGGCAAAGTACTGGCGTCGGCGGCACAGACTTATGAGCTGATTCCTCATTTGCCGCCGGGCGCGAAAGAGCAGCATCCGCAAACGTGGCGTGATGCCACGGCGAGTGCCATCCGGCAGGCCTTGCGCCAGGCCCGGGCCGTGGCCTCGGAAGTCAAAGCCATCGGGGTCAGCGGCCAACAGCATGGATTCGTGCCGCTGGACAGCAAGGGTGAGGTGATCCGTCCCGCCAAGCTTTGGTGCGACACTTCCACCATGGCCGAATGCGAGGAGATCACCGAAAAGCTCGGCGGTCCCAAGCTGACCATCAAGACGCTTGGCAACAACGTCCTGCCTGGATTCACCGCGCCGAAGATTCTCTGGCTCAAGAACAATGAGCCGAAGCATTACCAGCGATTGGCCACGGTGTTGTTGCCGCATGATTATCTGAATTTCTGGCTTACCGGCGAGAAGGTCATGGAATACGGAGATGCCAGCGGCACGGCGCTGCTGGACGTGCGGAAACGCAAATGGTCGCAGGCCGCCCTCGACGCGATCGATCCCGAACTGGCGGGCAAGCTGCCGCAACTCATCTCCAGTGATCAACCGGCGGGGAAACTGCAAGCCGCCGCCGCGAGAATGCTGGACTTGAACACGGACGTACTCGTAAGCGCGGGCGGCGGCGACAACATGATGGGTGCCATCGGCACCGGCAATGTGAACGCGGGCGTCATCACCGCCAGCTTCGGCACCAGCGGAACCATTTACGCCTGTTCGGAAAAGCCGGTAATCGATCCCAAGGGCGAGATCGCCGCGTTTTGCGATTCAACGAACCGCTGGCTGCCGCTGCTCTGCACGATGAACGTCACCACCGCGACCGAGATGGTGCGGAATAACCTGGGTTGGACCCATGAAAAGTTTTCCGGAACCGTCGCGCGTGTGCCCGCCGGATCCGGAGGCTTGCTGTTGCTGCCCTATTTGGAAGGTGAGCGAACGCCGAACGTGCCGGCAGGCACAGGTGTCTGGTTCGGGGTGAATCAAAAGACTTATCTGCCGGAAAACATCGCGCGCGCGGCCATGGAGGGAGTCACCATGGGTATGAATTACGGTTTGCGCCGGCTTGCGGAACTGGGCGTCAAACCCACGCAAATACGCGCCACGGGCGGCGGAGCCAAGTCCAAAGCCTGGCGGCAAATCATGGCGGACGTGTTCAACGTGGAGGTGGTCACGCTGAAGGTCGGCGAAGGCGCGGCTTACGGAGCGGCTTTGCAAGCGCTCTGGTGCTGGCGTCAACAACAGGGTGAAAAGATTTCCATCCAGGAGATCACCGATCGTTTCGTCGAACTGGACCAGAACGAAACCGCGGTGCCGGATAAAAAGAATGTGGAGATCTACCGCGAACTTCAGGAATTGCAGGACGAGATGTCGGCGAGCTTGCGCGACGTGTTCGTAAAACATCGACAGCTCGTGCTCAAATAGCACCCGCTCGACAATTAGCTTCCGT
>JAQGOT010000507.1 GCA_028293465.1 Pedosphaera sp.
ACCTGCTGTCGGAGCGGAAAAATCTGGCGGCTTTGTTTCTGAACCGCGGGACCTTCGGCCTGCATGCTCAACGGCAGGTCGGCAAAGGAAGGGACTTTGAGAAGCTGCGGGAATACCAACCCGGTGACGGTTACGATGAGGTCCACTGGAAAGCCACAGCCAAACGCGGCCGGCCCGTCACCAAAATCTTCCAGATTGAGCGGACACAGGAAGTGTATGTCATCATCGATGCTTCCAGGTTGAGCGCACGCACCCAGATTTTGCCGGGGCAAATTCCGGCGTCGTCCCGACCGGGAATTCAAACGCCACCAGCGGGCGAGACGACCATTCTGGAACGGTTTGTCACCGCTGCGCTCGTGCTGGGCTTGGCGGCGGAGCAGCAGGGGGACTTGTTCGGGCTGCTGACCTTTTCCGACAAGGTTGGGTCTTTCGTGCGCGCCCGCAACGGCAGCGCGCACTACAACGCCTGTCGCGATTCGCTCTACACGCTCCAACCCCAGGTGGTCACGCCGGATTTCGACGAGCTTTGCACTTTCATCCGCTTGCGGCTCCGACGTCGGGCGCTGTTGGTTTTTCTCACCGCGCTGGATGATCCGTTATTGGCCGCAAGCTTTGCCAAAAACATGGAACTGATTTGCCGGCAACATCTGGTATTGGTGAACATGGTCCAACCGCCCGGCATTGTCCCGATGTTCAGCCGCCCCGACGTGGCTTCGCACAATGATCTTTTCCGGCACCTCGGCGGGCACATGCTCTGGCACGATTTGCGCGAACTGGAAAAAGTGCTGAAGCGCCGGGGCGTCCGCTTCTCCCTGCTCGAAAACGAAAAGCTGAGCGCGCAGTTGGTTTCCCAGTATCTCAGCGTCAAGCAAAGGCAACTCCTGTGATCCTCGACCTGCAACGGTTTATCACCGGTGAACGTCCGTATTGGGCGGAGCTGGAAAAGTTCCTCGGCAAGATGGAGGCGGACGCCGGCCACCGGATGAATTTGGAGCAGCTCAAGCATTTTCATCAGCTCTACGAGCGCACGGCGGCGGACCTTGCCAAAATCACAACCTTCTCCTCTGAACCCGACACGCGGCGGTATTTGGAAAGCCTGGTCGCGCGTGCGTACGGTGAAATTCATGAAACGCGTGAAAAGCAGCGCCGCTTTTCGCCTTTGAAATGGTTGCTGGAAATCTTGCCGCAAACCTTCCGCCGCCACGTGCGGGCGTTCTGGCTTTCCCTGGCCATCACGCTGGTGGGTTGCGCGTTTGGCGGCGGCGCCATCGCCTTGGATCCGGAATCCAAACACGTGCTCATGCCCTTTTCTCATTTGCAGGGCGATCCTTCCGAGCGCGTCGCGCGGGAGGAGTCGGCCAAGGAAGACCGGCTGAAAGGGCATAAAACCTCCTTCTCAGCGTCGTTGATGACACACAACACGAGGGTTTCCATTTTCACCATGGCCTTGGGCATGACCTGGGGCGTGGGGACAATCATCATGCTCTTCTACAACGGAATCATCCTGGGCGCGGTCGCGGTGGATTACGTCCGGGCGGGACAAACCCAGTTTCTGCTGGGCTGGCTGCTGCCACACGGGGTGGTTGAAATTCCGGCCATCCTGATCGCCGGTCAGGCGGGCTTGATTCTCGCCGCAGCCCTGATTGGCTGGGGCAAACGCAATTCGCTCAAAAGCCGGCTGCGCGCGGTTTCGGCTGACTTGATGACGCTCATCTTTGGCGTGGGCGTCATGCTGATCTGGGCGGGTTTTGTGGAATCTTTTCTCTCGCAATACCACGAGCCGGTGATTCCGTATTCGATAAAAATTCTCTTTGGATTGGTGGAATTGATCCTCCTGTGCCTGTTTCTGTCGCGATCAGGAAAAGAAAGGGCAGAAACCGCCCCGCCCCAGAATTGAGATCACCGAGCATGCCTGGAAGAACCAACACTTTATTGATCCGAACGCCGGAAGGGATCGTGTTTTCCCAGTTGTTGGCCGGGCCGGTTACGCGATTCCTCGCCTGGTTGATTGACTTTTTGGCTGTCTCGGCCCTGATGATGGTGCTCGGTTATTTTCTGATCCTGCTTCAAATGGTCAGTCCCGACGCGGCGGGAGCGACTTCAGCACTCGGGTATTTCGTCATCACGATCGGCTACGGAATTCTGTGCGAATGGTTCTGGCGCGGCCAGACCATCGGCAAGCGGCTGCTGCGGTTGCGTGTGGTAGATGCCGAGGGTTTGCGGCTGCAGTTCAGCCAAGTGGTCATCCGCAATCTGCTCCGCTTTGTGGATGCCCTGCCCTTGTTTTACTTCGTCGGCGGAGTCACCTGTTTGTTGAACAAACAAACCCAGCGACTGGGTGACATCGCCGGCAACACGATCGTAGTCCGCGCCCCGAAGATTTCCGAACCGGATCTGGACCAACTGCTGGCGGGCAAATTCAACTCCCTCCGGCAATATCCGCATCTGGAAGCGCGCTTGCGGCAGCGTATCTCGCCAGGAGAAGCGGGAATCGTGCTGCAGGCATTGATGC
This sequence comes from Pedosphaera sp., assembly GCA_028293465.1. GTDB lineage: Bacteria > Verrucomicrobiota > Verrucomicrobiia > Limisphaerales > Pedosphaeraceae > JAQGOT01. The sequence goes on from JAQGOT010000507.1 coordinate 2,513, forward strand.
GGCGCGATGAGTTTGATCCCCAAGCCCGCATCGAATTGTTCAGAGGGATCGCGGCGCATTTTCGGGCCAAGGCGGAATTCCCACCCGAAGCCACCGACGGCATCACGGACGAGCAATACATCCGGAACATCGCCGATGTGTTGTACCGTCCCCGGGCTGGACGGAAGGTGGAGAAGGTAGCTGTGTGATGGCTTGTGCGCAGGCACACCACCTCGTTACGCAAGTCACTTTCCCGCATCGGCGGTCGAAATGTATTCGAGCAGATCGGCCAGATCTTGAACGCCTAGCCCTTGCTCCAGACCCTCAGGCATCAACGACTGGCTCTGGCTCTGCAGGCTCTGCATGTTGGCGCGCATGATCACGTTCTCTTTGCCGTAAGCCTGGCGCACGGTGATGCTGGAGGTGGTTTCATTGGCGATGATGCCGACCAGGCTTTCGTCGTTTTTGGTATCAAGCTGAAAGGCAATGTAGGCGGGCGCGACCTCGCGGTTGGGATCCAGAATGTTCACCAGCATCTTTTCCTTGCCGGTGTTTTTGACCGTGACGAGGTCCGGGCCGAGGGCGAAACCATTGCCGCCGAGGCGGTGGCAGGAGGAGCAGCGTTGCAGATAAATTTCTTTGCCCTTGGCGGCTTCGCCGGTGAGGTTCAGGGCGGATTGATACGCGTCGATGACTTGCTGGCGTTGGTTCGTGGTCGTGGCGACAAGCGTCTTGAGGGCGAGTTCGCGGACTTTCGGATTGCCATGGGTCCTCAGGAATTTGATCTGGGCGGTGCTCAACTCGGAAGGCTGGATGGCACCGCCTTGAATCGCCCACATCAAAACCACGGCGCGCTCGGGGCGCGCCAGCAATACCGCCAGCACCTCGCTGCGGACCCGCAGGGTGAAGGCCGACCAACGGTTCGTCAATTCGCCGGCGAGCCGCGGCTCGTTGAAGCGGGCCAAGGTGGAGACACCAGCGAGTTGGATCGCCTGTGATTGGCCGGAATCGAGCAATGAAAGCAGCAGGAGCCCGGATTCATCATAGCTCGTGAGGCCGAGAAGTTGGATGCCCTCCAATCGAAACGCTTCAGCCGCTTTGGCATCGGCGATCACTTTGCGGGCTTGGGTAAAAACGGATTTCAGATTCCCGCCCTGATCGATTCTTGCCAAGGAGCTGCCGGCGCGTTCCACGCCGTTGCCCAGCGCGCGAACGAGTGAGAAGGCCAGCGCGGGGTCGTTGATCTTGGCGATGAAAGTGAGGACTTGGGACACTTCCTCGGGTTTGTTCTGCGCGCCTACGATTTGAACCAATTGGCGTAAAAACTCCCGGCCGGATCTGGAAGCGGCAAATTTCTGATCGCCTGCCAGCTTGGCGAACACCCGTCCAGAGCCGCTCGCCAGTGAACTCAGCACGGCAGCCTGAATCCAAGGACTCTCCGAATCGCGGCGGGCAATTTCCGAAAGTGCTTCCGTCTTCGAGCCGTCCATAAACTCGCCCAGCGTGAATGCCAGTTGGTATCTGACCAAGCTGGAAGGATCCGACGTCAGTTGCTTCAGCTTCCTAAAGAGCGGGTCGATGTGGGAGGAATTGAGGGAAAACCTTTCGGACAACTCGATGCCATGCACGCGAACCCAGGGGGCTTGATTGTTCAACGCTTTCAAAATATTTTTTTGATCCAAGGCATGCAAGCCGTCGAGGGCATGCAAAGCGTGGATTCGCGCGAGTGGCGATTTGGACTTATCCAACAATTTCACCAGCGCGCGGACGGCGGACTTGTCCTGCCGTTCATACAGGAGGCGTGAGGCGGTGTCGCGATGCCAGCCGTTCGGATTTTCCAATGTGGCAACCAACTCCCTCGTGGTCGCCTTATCGAGGCGCGGCGGCTTGGGCTGCTTGAAGCCGTCGGGCACGATGCGGTAGATACGGCCACGGTCGTTGCCGCTATTCAAATCGAGAAGTTTCTTGAGGTTCTCCGGCAGCGACCAGGGATGCTCGATGGTTTCGCGATACATATCGATGACGTAAAGCGAACCGTCCGGGGCGTTGGCGAATTGCACCGGGCGAAACCAGGTGTCCTTGGAAGCGGCGAATTCTACGTTTTTTTCATCCTCGGCGCGTTGCGCCTTCAGCCCCACGTCGTCAGGGGTGAGGACCTTGCGATGAACCAGGTTCCCGCCCGCATCACCGACGAAGGCATTGTCGAGAAACTCCGGGGGAAAGGCGTTGCCGCGATAGATGGTGGTCCCGGTTGCGCCGGTGAAATAACCAGCGGAACGGCCACCGCCTTCAATCGGACCGGACACCAGTCCGGCCACGCGCCACCGGGTGCGAATCACGCGCCACGGCTCTTCGGGACTGATGCGAAAGACCTCGGCGGCCCCACCATCGACGGCGATGTTCGCCAAAGGAGCAGGCATGGCATAAAACGGATTGCGCGCGGAATAACGATCCTCATACATGTAGAGGCGGATGTGATCGCTGTTGTTGCAGGCGAAACGGCGGCCGTAATCATCGAAGCTCAGGCCATGTTGTCCCCCACCCGCTTCGGAGGTCATGGTCATGGTGCGCGGGTCGATGACAAAATCACGTCCATGCAGATCGAGCGGTTTGGTCTCCGGATGCCGCAATGATTTGATCATCCCGCCGTTGCCGCTGGTGGCTCCGTGAATGCGATTGTCCAACCCCCAGATGAAAGAATCCAACATTGCCTGGACGTTGATGCGTTTCACGCCTTCGGCGAAGCCGGTGAAAACCACTTCACGAACGTCGGCCTTGCCGTCGCCATTGGTGTCCTTGAGGTAAATGATATCCGGCGTGCTGCCAACGAATACGCCGCCATCGTAGCAAAAAACCGCAGTTGGCCAGGCCAGGTTGTCGGCGTAAACCGTGCTCTTATCAAAAATGCCGTCGCCGTCAGTGTCTTCCAGCATGCGGATGCGCCCCAAATGGGGCGTTTCATCGCGGCGTTCGGAATAATCGATCATCTCGACGACGAACATGCGTCCCCCTGCATCGAAGGACAAAGCCACGGGACTGACCACGTTCGGCTCGGAAGCGACCAGTTCGATGTGGAACCCTTTCTTCACCTGAAAGGTCGCGGGGGCATCCTTCGCGGCCACCGGCGGAATGTGCGGAAGATCTTGCGCCGTCACCACCGACTCCGCGGCATTGGCGTCCAGCACCGCAGCGAGACGGAGAGAAAGCAGGGCTGCCAGCGCGTAATAAATTCGCATCAAGTGCATTCGACGTATTCAGACACCACCCGCTTCAACTGCAAGCGTTTTCGCGTTTGAATTTCGCCATTAAGCCGTTCACAATCGGGTTCACAAACAGAATCCAGACTGATGAATCATCACTGCTCACGCCGGGAATTCCTCGCCGCTTCGAGCCTGCTGTTGCTGTCGGCCGCCGCGCAGGGTGGCCAAGCGGCCGCCGAGTCACCCGAGCCGATCATCGACATTCATCAACACGCCAATTACAGCTTCCGCACGGATGAAGAGTTGCTCGCCCATCAAAGGGCGATGGGCGTCACGCAGACCATCCTGCTGCCGGCCGGCTCGCTGTACCATCTGGCGGCGAATTGCACCGGCAACGAATCGGGTCGGAATTTCGCGCTCGATCATCCCGGCGAATATGTTTATTTCGCCAACGAAGTCCCACACCTGCCGGGGGCGCGTGCGGAAATTGAAAAGTATCTGAAGCGGGGGGCGATCGGGATCGGAGAGCAAAAATTCCATGTTGATTGTGATTCGCCGGGCATTGAGCTGGTCGCCGAACTGGCCCAGGAGCACAATGTGCCGGTGCTGATGCATTTCCAGCACAACGTCTATAACCTGCACATTGAGCGGCTCCATAAAACCCTGGAGAAATTTCCCAAGGTCAGGTTCATCGGCCACGCCCAGACCTGGTGGAGCAATATCGACAAGAACTGCGACCAAAAGGTGCTGTATCCGATGGGCAAGGTCACCCCCGGCGGGCTGACGGACATTTTGCTCACGGAATACCCTAACATGTATGGGGACCTCTCCGCCGGTTCCGGATTGAATGCCTTGAATCGTGACCAAGACTTTACGCGCGGTTTTTTCGAACGACATCAGGACAAGCTGCTCTACGGCAGTGATTGCAACGACGCCATTGGCCGCGGGCTTGGTTGCCAGGGTGCGCGCACCATCGCCATGGTACGGGAGCTGGCTCCGAGCAAGGCGATTGAACGCAAGCTCCTTTACGGGAACGCGAAGAAAATGTTCAAGCTTTAGTCCGGCCTGCCAGACTTGCTCCGCAGTCAGGAGATACAAGGTCCATGACGGTTGTAAGGTGCTGACAGGGCTTAAAGTGTGTCGATAGATGGGTGCGGTAAGGCCGCAGATTCCGGCGAATTACGGGAGGTTTCGGCTTTACAGGCGGGGGACTAATAGGCAAGGTTTCGACTCGTTTGAGAGTAACGAAGTGGCTTGGCAAATCAGCCAAGTCGAGTCCCAGATTGAATAGGGTACATTTATGGCAGAATTAGTTGGAAACCTTTTGGTCGCACAGTCAGGCGGTCCCACAGCCGTG
>JAQGOT010000018.1 GCA_028293465.1 Pedosphaera sp.
AAGGCCCCATGGCCATTGTGATTTTGGGCGGCTTGATCACGTCCACCGCGTTGAATCTGTTGGTGTTGCCGACGCTGGCCGTGCAGTATGGAAAGTTTGCGAAGCCTGAGGCGGAGGAGGGTTACGGGATTGACGTGGCTGGGAAAGTATAACATCTTTGTTATACATGAAGACGGCAACGTTAAGGCAATTAAGGCATGATTTCGGCAGCGTCCTCGCCTGGGTTGAGGAGGGGGAGGCGGTGGGAATCAGCAAACGTGGGCGGCTCATCGCCATGCTTTCGCCACCGCCAGCCGCGAAGCCCGCCAAGCCGCGCAAACGTCCCGATTTCCTCGGACGTATGAAACGCATTTATGGCGAAAAGCTGCTTCCCGGGAACATTGTCGTCGAAGAGCGCGAATCTCGCCTCTATTGATGCGGGTTGGATCAGGATTGGTTTCTCCTGGCTGTGAGCATTTACGCTGATACAAGTTTCCTGGTGGCAGCCTACTCGCCTGAGAGCAATTCCATGCGGGCTTTGACCTGGCTCCAGAAGGCGCGCGCTCCACTGCCATTCACGCCGTTGCACCGTCACGAATTGCGCACCGCGATTCGCCTGCGCGTGTTCCGCCACGAAATTACTGCGGCGCAGTGCAAGCTGGCGTTTCAGGAACTGGAGTCAGATATCACGAGTGACGTGCTCGTCCACACTCCCGCTCCGTGGACGGACGCATTCCGCGAAGCTGAAAAATTGGGAGCGCTTCAAACCGAAAGGCTCGGCGTGCGGAGTTTTGATCTCCTGCATGTCGGCTTGGCCTGCGTGTTGAACGCGTCGGAGTTTTTGACGTTCGATTCCAGACAGGCAGCATTGGTCAAGGCCGCCGGCTTGCGGTTGGTCCCGGTTTGAAAGACGCCCGACCTGCTCAATCTGGATAGCCGTTCGGATGCTTCTTGTGCCAGTCCCAGGCGGTGGTGATAATGTCTTCCAGCTTCGGATACCTGGGTTTCCAACCGAGTTCACGGATGGCTTTTTCGGCGGAAGCGACTAGTTTGGGCGGGTCGCCGGGGCGGCGCGGTTTTTCCACTGTTGGAATTTTCTTGCCGGTCACTTTTTCACACATCTCGATCACTTGCCGGACGGAGTAGCCATCGCCGTTGCCGAGGTTGTAAAAGCCTTGTTTGCCGGGGGCAAGGGCGAGGATATGCGCCTGTGAGAGGTCGATAATATGGATATAGTCACGGATGCAGGTGCCATCGGGAGTCGGGTAGTCCGTCCCGTAGATGTCGCAATGGGCGGACTGGCCGAGGGGCACCTTCAGCACGTTCGGGATGAGATGGGTTTCGATGCGGTGATGCTCCCCGAACCGGTTGCTGGCGCCGGCGGCGTTGAAGTAGCGGAACGCCACAAATTCCAAGCCGTGGATTTGGTGATACCAGTTCAGCATCTTCTCGAACATCAGCTTGGACTCGCCGTAGGGGTTGATCGGGCGTTGCGGCAGGTCCTCGGTCATCGGCACGCGGTCGGGCGGTCCGTAGGTGGCGCAGGTGGAACTAAACACGAACTTCTTCACCTTGGCCTCAACAGCCGCCTCGAGGAGTTTTAAACCATTGCAGACGTTGTTGTGAAAGTATTTGCCGGGATTGGTCATGGATTCACCGACCAACGCGTTGGCGGCGAAGTGAAGGATGGCATCCGGACGGGTGGTCCCCACCGCCTCGGCGATGTTCCCCGCCACCTCGGGTTGGGCGAGAATGAGCTTGGCGCGGGGATCGACCGCCGAACGATGGCCTTCGGTGAGGTTGTCATAAACCGTGACTTGATGTCCCGCATTCAGGAGTTCCTCCACGCACACGGACCCGATATAGCCTGCCCCACCGGTGACAAAAACGTTCATGCCGTTAAATTAATCCCAATGAGGGGACGGCTCAAAGAGAAAAGTGATGAGGTAATCCAGCCAGTCGGAGGAAGCTCCCGTCAAATGATTTGGCTTTGAGGGCCGGGTGGGGCTAAAGTTGCTCCGTTGGCTGCGCCGCTGGCAGCCTCGCTTATCACGATTCTTGCTTTCAACTTTCATGGCGAAAGTTTAAGAGACGCGGTTGGGGCCCAGAGTTGAGAGCTAAAAAAATGCCTTTGCTGGAAATAAAAAATTTAAAACTGGATTTTATCGCAGGAGACAGAAACCTCCGGGCGGTGGACGATGTTTCCATCACGATCAATGCTGGCGAAACGGTCTGTCTCGTGGGCGAGAGCGGATGCGGGAAAAGCGTAACGGCGCTCTCCATTGCGCGGTTGGTCCCCAGGCCCCCTGCGAATTATGTGGGGGGTGAAATTCTCCTGAACGGCCGCGATGTCCTCAAGATGACGAAAAGTGAGTTGCAAGCGATCCGGGGCGGGATGGTTAGTTATATCTTTCAAGACCCAAGCGCGTCCCTCAACCCGGTCTTCCGCGTTGGCAGCCAGATCAAGGAATCCCTCAAGCTGCATCGCCCTGAGAAAGCCACGGACGCGGAGGTCATCCGCCTCCTCAAATTGGTCGGCATCCCCGCGCCGGAATCACGCATCAAAGATTATCCCCACCAAATGTCCGGCGGCATGCAGCAGCGGGTGATGATCGCCATGGCCTTGGCTTCCGAACCGAAACTGCTGGTCGCCGATGAGCCAACCACGGCCTTGGATGTGACGATTCAGGCGCAGATTCTCGATTTGCTGCTCGATTTAAAGAAGCGCCTTGGCATGAGCATTCTGCTGATCACCCACAATCTGGGCATTGTGGGGGACATGGCGGACCGGGTGGCGGTGATGTATGCGGGGCAGGTGGTTGAACTGGCGCCCGCGCTCGAGCTGTTGCGCCGGCCGTTGCATCCTTATACCAAAGCGCTGATGAATTCCGTGCCGAAGTTGAGCGGGAATATGCAGCGGCTCCAGGCGATTCCCGGCAACGTGCCGAGCCTGGGGAATTTTCCTTCGGGCTGCCGGTTTTATCCCCGCTGTCCCTCGGCGCAGCCGGAATGCGCAAAAACCATGCCGCAACTCGTGGAAGTGGAGCCGAAGCGGTGGGTTCGTTGTCTTTACGCCAAACCCCTGTGAACCTGCTCGAAGTAAAAAATCTAAAAGTCCATTTTCCGGTCAAGCACGGTTTATTCAGCCGCGTGAAGGCGCACGTCAAGGCGGTTGACGATGTCAGTTTTACGATCCGACCCGGAGAAACGCTGGGGTTGGTGGGCGAGAGCGGTTGCGGCAAGACCACCTTGGGCCGGGCCATTGTGAAACTGGTGGAACCGACTGCCGGCAGCATTTTGTTTGAGGGGGAGGACATCGCGCGCTTGAGCGGCTCGGAACTGCGGGTCCGCCGCCGTAAGTTCCAGATGATTTTCCAGGATCCGTATGGGTCGCTGAATCCTCGAATGACCGTCGGCCAGATCATCGGTGAGGCGATTGACATTCATCACCTGGCGGAGAGCACGTCCGCACGCCAGAAACGGATTGTGGAATTGCTGAAGGCGGTGGGATTGGACCCGATTCACGCGCAACGCTACCCGCACGAGTTCAGCGGCGGTCAACGGCAACGCATCGGCATCGCCCGCGCGCTGGCGGTGGAGCCGCAATTGATCGTTTGTGATGAGCCGGTGAGCGCGCTGGACGTTTCGGTGCAGGCCCAGATCATCAACCTGCTGCAGGATCTTCAGCAACAACGCGGCATTGCGTATTTGTTCATCGCGCATGATCTCGCGGTGGTGGAACACATCAGCCAACGGGTGATGGTCATGTATTTGGGGAAGGTGGTGGAACTGGCGGAAGCCAAGGCGATCATCAGCGCGCCGAAGCACCCTTACACGCAGGCCCTGATTTCCGCAGTGCCGGTGGTCGATCCTGATTCCAAGCGCAAACGGATTGTTCTGCCTGGTGACGTGCCATCGCCGATGCATCCACCAGCGGGCTGTCCGTTCCATCCGCGCTGTCCCATGGCGCAGCTGCCGCGTTGCGAGGCGGAGAGTCCCGCGCTACGCGAAGTGATGCCCGGTCACTGGGCGGCGTGTCATTTCGCGAAGTAAGACGCAGGGCCGAGTCCCTTTTTACGAGAGCAGACCACTCTATCTGGGGGCTGACGAATTAGGGCCACCAAATCTTGGGTATTTCAGCGTTCACTTTGCTTTTTGTGGCTAAAAGCGTCTCAGATTATTCACCTTGCTGTAACCTCAGCGTCGTTGAGCGAGTCTAGTCTGATACTTGGGCGTAGTGTGGAGGATGCCTGCAAGGTGGTGAGCAGAAGTATTTTGCTGAGGCAGGCCTGACCCAGGGTAACTGATGCAAAATTAATTACGCCGCAGGGCCGTGTTGGGGAGGTTCGAGGCGGTGGTTGAATTTTGTGAAAAAATTTGAATAGCGAGCCACCCAAAAAAGTCTTTATTGGCGTAATGGTGGAAGTTCCAACCAGACGCGGGAACCGTTACAAGGCTCTTTGGTCAGGCATGGCGGTGATTGGAAATGCGCATCGCCAAAGTTTTGTGTAATTTCCATATGAAAGTGAGTGAAGGTACAGACCTTGCTCCGTTCATCCGTCGGGTAGATTCACTCAGGATCGTCCCGATTCAGGACAAAGCACAACCAATAACAACTATTGTTTATGAAATTAACAAATGGAATTCCCGGAGCCGGGACTGAGATTTGCGCCGACCGGCGCAAGGGTGCTTTTACTTTAATCGAATTGTTGGTGGTGATTGCGATCATCGCCATTCTGGCCGGGATGTTGTTGCCGGCTTTGAGCCGGGCCAAAGAAGCCGGTCGCCGCATATCCTGCGTGAACAACCTTCGGCAACTAGGAATGGCAATGCGGATGTATGGCGACGATTTCGAAGGGCAGTTCCCGCCACGCTCGCTTAATGGCCGTTGGCCATCCCAGTTGGTGGACTACTACAAGAACACAAACATCCTCACCTGTGCCAGCGATCTGAGTCCGAGTTCCATTAGCAACAATGCGACCAGTTTTTCGGCCGATGCCGCCGCCCGCAGCTACATGATCAATGGTTGGAATGATTACTTCTATACAGCGTTGGGCCAGGGTGCCGACTGGACCGCCTATATGAGCGGTGCCTACGCGAAGGGGATGAAGGAAATGAACATCGTCTATCCTTCTGACACGGTTATTTTTGGAGAAAAGAAGAGTATTTCCCAGCAGTACTACATGGATTTCTTTGAAGGGGTCGGAAACGACAATGACCAATTGGAATACGGTCGGCATTCCGGCAAGGGGCCTTCAACCGGTTCCGGCGGTTCCAATCACACCTTTGCCGATGGTAGCGCGCGTTATCTTAAGTACGAGACTGCAATCAAGCCGATCAATCTCTGGGCGGTGACGGATTATTATCGGACCCACCTGGGGGCATTCTAAGTTCTCCGGGAATTCGTGTGGATGCTGAACAACCGTGCCGACTCAGGAAAGTAATGCACGGTTGGGCAGAGCGCCGAAGGGTGAGGTGAGGTTCTCGACTGCGCTGCTACCCGCCATCTAAGCTCAAGCTCGTCCTAGCACCTGTTTAAAGGGTTTTGCTCTATTGAAAGTCTCTATGCCGCTG
>JAQGOT010000055.1 GCA_028293465.1 Pedosphaera sp.
CTCGCATTTGTCGGCTCCACGGCGGCCCACGCCCAAGGCCGCATCAACTTCGGCAATCTCTCGGTGCCTTCCCAGAAAATTCTGGATGGTCGCCTTGCTTCAGCTAATTTCGGGCTTCCTATCTTTGGACCTGCGGGCACCTATCAATACGGCCTTTACATCGGGCCTGCGGGTTCAACCGCAGCCCAATTGACCCTGGTTGGCACGGTGCTCAGCCTCGCTTCCACCACGACGGCCGCTCCTGCTGGCATGTTCAGTGGCGGAAATCCCTACCTGCTTCCGAGTCTCCCTGGCGTAACGCTGGATGGCAGCGTGCCCATCGCATTCATGGTAAAGTGTTGGTACGCTGTGGATGGCTCAAGCTTTGAGGCAGCGTATGCATCCAACGACCCGGTGCTTGTGTTGGGTTGGTCGACCATGGGTTACGTCACTCCAACAATTAGTCCAACCTCCGCTGCAAACATCTTCGGGACGGGCCCGGGACAGATTCAGGGTTTTAACTTCGGTGGGAGTCTTGCGCCTCCGCCACTGAGCAATGTTCCTGAACCCTCTTCCGTCGTGCTCACCGGAATTAGCACGGCCGCGTTGCTGCTGCTCAGTCGCCGGAAATAAAGGTAGGCCGAAAAATTAGGATTTCCATTCCGCGGAAACAACCGCCAAGCAGCGCGATTGACCTCAAGCTGCCATCGCTACCGCACCACATCCTCACCCAACTCCACATTCCAATACGCCAGGTCGATGAAATGCTTCCAACTGTCGTGGTGCGTCAACCCCATGTTGATCTGCACGAACGGCCGCCACTTCGGCCGCTTCGGCTTGCGGATGAGATGCATCCCGGCTTCGTGTGGGGTATGATTGGCCTTGATCGTGTTGCAGGGGATGCAGGAACAGACAATATTCTCCCACGTCGTAGGCCCGCCCCGGTCCCGGGGAATGACATGGTCGAGATTTAAATCCTTCCGGTCAAACACTTGGCCGCAGTATTGGCAGGTGTTGTTATCCCGCTCAAAAATGTTGTGCCGGGTGAACTTGACCTCCTTCTTCGGAAGACGGTCGAACATGACCAGCAGGATGACCCGCGGGACACGGATCTTGAAAGAAATGGTGTGAATGCTTTCCGGATGCGGCTGCTGTTCCGAGAGGTCCTGCCATTGCGAGAAGCTGAACGTTTGGAAGGAACCATCTCCCGCGCCGAGGACAACTTGGGCGTGCCCCTCAAAGAGCAGAGTAAGCGCCCGACGGGCGGTGCAAATATTGACCGCCTGCCACAATCGGTTAAGCACCAGCACATGTTGGTTTAAAAACGAGCTCATAACCCAGTGCGTCGCCGGGGAACGTAACACAAGCGCTGAACCGCTGTCAATTCCACCTCAGCGCTAAAGTCGCTTTAATTCCCACGACGCGCAACTCCCGTCACCAAGAAGCTTTTGTGCAACGGCACCCGGCGCGGCGAGCGTAACCGCAGCCTCCTATGTGGGTCAGGCTTCTAGCCTGACGGTTCGGGCGGCATCTTGCCGCCCGTTCCCATCCCGGCGCGCCCAGCCCCAAGCCTGAAACCAGATTGCCAAAAAATTGTTTTGCGCCCTTCCTAACGCGACAAGCTGTTCAATATGGCATACATCACCAACCCGAAAACGAGCGTCGAAATCAATAACCCCAGGCCGCCGCAAACCGCTCCCCAAATCAGGTAATTCCCGGCGGGATTCCACTGGCCACCTTGATGCAGAATCGCCTTCCGAAATTGCAACAGCGCCAGCACCGCGATCGGCATCCCCAACACCGGCACCAAGCCCACCAACCCCATCGCAAAACAACGCAGTGAACTTTCGATTAATTTAATCCGGTCCATGGCGTCTCAAGGCTTTTCCAACGATACCGGCGCTGGCCCCGGCTCAACCCGCGCCGTCGCGCCCGCATTCGTGCGCGCGACACCCGCCGCGCGTTGCTGCAATTGTTTGTGCTCCACCAAGCGCAGTTCCCGCTGCAACTGGTGCAACGCCTTCACATTGCTCGCCACCAGAATCATGAGGATGGCAATCAGCGCGAGCACGATGATCACCGCCACTCCGCGTTCGCGCGTCCGACGCCCACCACCAGCCGATTGCGATAAACGAGTCTTCATTGGGGCAGGGGAGTTGTTGCCGGAACCGCTTCAAAAGTCAGGAGCGGTTGGAGGCGCCGTTTCGGCTCGCGTGTTTTCAATTCCAATTCCCAGCGCCACGCCGTGACGTGCTGGCGGGGTTCCGGTTGCATCCGTGACGACTTCACCCGATCCAGCACCTCGGCCCACGTCGCCTGCTCACTCGCCCGTCGCCAGAGCGTGCCATGCTCCAGCCGATAAGCCACCTCGCCTGACCGATGCGGGATGTGCAAAATCTGTTCATCGCCCGCCGTCTCCGCCCGCAATGGACCGGAGGCGGTGCGCACATCCTCCCGCCAGCGTTCCCCCGTCGTCAACGCCCTCGCGATTTGTTCCGCATTCCGCCGCAAACCCAGCGACTGTTCCCATCCGCGATAGAACACCTTATACGACAGCCCCAACACCAGGAACAACAAGCCCAGATACACCACGCATTCAAACAGCAAAATGCCCGAAGCCGCCCGGCCAACCGAATTAGGAGCGCGCAATTTCATCGGCCCGTTCCCTCCCGCACGACCATGCTGGCCAGTTCTCCTTTTTCGGGCCGCCATTCCAGTCGCACACGTTTTGCCGTGATCGTCAGCACCGCTTTCCCCGGTGACAAATTCCTGGCCGAATCACCGTGAAGCTCATACGGCTGGTTCCCTTCCTTGAACGCCCGCCATTCGCCCGCCAATAAAATTTCCATTTCCCCATCCACCAATTCCATCGCCGCCGCCTTCTGATACG
>JAQGOT010000068.1 GCA_028293465.1 Pedosphaera sp.
TGGCTCCGTGGAGCCATCCGGGCGGGCCGGTTCGGCCGTATCCACATGCTGCGCGGCAACACCAGCGGGTTCAAACGCCCCCGCAACGACAGCGGCATCATGCTCGCCGACGCGGTTCACTTTGTAGATCTCTTCAATGATTTCCTGGGCCGGACGCCCTCCCGGGTGCAGGCCGTGTTGCAGGATTTCTTGGGTCGCGGCATGGATGACGCCGCGCTGCTCTCGCTTGAATACGAGACCGATCAGGGCACGACCTGGGCCACCATCGAAACGAACTATTTCCTGCCGGGCAAGTTTCGCGAGGTGATGGTGGTCGGCAGCGAACTGAGCGCCATCTGCGATTTGAACGCCGCCCAAAACAAGATCAAAACGTTCTCGAATCAGCACGTGCAGGACGGGCATGAGTTCAAGGCGCTCGCCGGAGCCCAGGCAACCATCGAAACCAAGGTCGAGGAACCGCTCAAAGCCGAGTTGCAGGCCTTCATCCACTCGGTGCAGACGCGCAAAGCGCCGCTGGCCGACGGCTGGGCCGGCTATCACTCAGTTCATCTATTGGAAGCGGCGGCGGAGTCCGCCAAAACCGGCCGGACGGTGAAGCTGGGCGATTGAGACTCAGAAAGGTAATGAGAACGACGCGCTCAGTTGCTTCTCCCTCTCCGCACGACGAAGGAGTGGGGAGAGGGCCGGGGAGAGGTGTGCCTTCGGTTTTTTCGCATTGCTTTTCTGACCCTCAATAAACCGCGTCAGCCCACCTTCAGGGAAAACGGTCCTCAATGACCCGCGCCGAAAACACTATCCAGAATGACCTCTTTGATCTTCCAGATCAGGGCCATGGTCATGGCCAGCGGCAGCAGGACGAGAAAAACCATCAACCACAGGCTGTTTGGACTGAGCAACAACAGCCATTCCACCGGCGAAGGCAACAGCGAGGGAAACCGCAGTACTGTGATGAGCAGAATGCCGAGGCAAAGAATGAGGAATACAAGGTAACGATTCAGCGTTGTGAAGTGCCGGGTCTCCTGCCGCAGGTTCTCATCCGGCAGCATGGCGCTCAGGCGATGGAGAACCAGATTCAAGTTGCTCAAGAAAACCAGCCCGGTCACGGCCATGATCCCAACCACCAACGTGAAGAATGGCTGGTTCGGAACCTGGTTCCACCAGTAAAGAAACGGGCTCAGCCCCAGATCCACTATGGCCAGCAGCTTGGCCCGGTCCAACGCGCTGTGCCAGATGCGCTCCTGCTTTTGGAAGGCACCCAGTTGCCACAACCCAAAGCAAATCCAGGCCGTGACCGCCATCGGCGGGGCAATGCCGAACGGCTTCAGAAACTCCGTCTTGGCCGATTGCACACAAATGATAAGCGCAATGGGCAGCCCCCAAAACAGGGCGGAAAGACCGCGCACCAACCGCCCCAGTGAGCGCAACAATTCCGCGTTGGGCGCGGTGATAGGCATGGCAGATTCCGGGGGCATTTCAATGCAAGGTTGGAATTCGAATGCCCGCACCCGGCAACCCAAACCGCATTTGAAGCCACAACGCCTCCACCCTGCTGCCCGGAGGAGAATCGCCGTTACGTTCGGATCTGAAAATGGGTTCCAAGGTGGGTCGCTTAAAAAGTGAGGTAAGTGTAATCCTTGAGTCCGCGCTCATAATCGGCGAGCAGGCGCATGGCCTCGGAAGGTTTCATCCGGTCGGATTTGATCGCCTCGTCGATCTGGACCTTCATCAACCGTTTGAGCTCATTCTCATCATACTGCACGGAGGCCAGCGCCTGGCCAATGGTGGTGCCTTCGATGATCTCCTCAACATAGTAACCGGTGGGTTCGTCGGGATCGAGGAAGACATGCACCTCGTTGACCCGGCCAAACAGATTGTGCAAATCGCCCATGATGTCCTGGTAAGCGCCCATCAGAAAGAACCCGAGATAATACGGCTCAATCTGCCCGTTGCCGTTGGTCAGGAGCTTGTGCAGCGGCAAGGTGTCGCGAACGTCGCGCAAGTCGATGAACTTGTTGATCTGCCCATCGGAGTCACAGGTGATATCGACGAGCGTGGCCTCGCGGGTGGGGCGTTCGTTGAGCCGGTTGACCGGCATGATCGGGAACAACTGCCCCAGCGCCCAATGGTCGAGCAGCGACTGGAAGACGGAGAAGTTGCACAGATATTGATCGCCCAGGCTGTCCTCGAGCTTCCGGATTTCCTCCGGCACATAAGCCTGCCCGCTGAAGCTCCGGACCACTTCCAGGCCAATCTCCCAGTACAGGTTCTCGATCTTGGCTTTGTCGGGCAACTCCATCATCCCCAGCGTGAACATGTGATGCGCATCATCCTTCCGCTCCAAGGCATCATGATACGCTTCGAGTTTGTTGAGCTTGGCGATATTCTTACGAATATCCAGCAACTCACGCACGAGCGGATGCTCGCTTTCGCCATATTGCATCGCGTCGGCGGTTCGAATTTTCTCAATCGACCCAAACACTTCCACCACCAGCACGCTGTGGTGGGCGACGATCGCACGACCGCTCTCGCTGATGATATGGGGGTGGGGGACCTTCTCGGCGTTGCAGACATCGGCGATGTAATAAACGATGTCGTTGGTATATTCCTGCAGGCTGTAATTGGTGGAGCTATCAAAGGCG
>JAQGOT010000071.1 GCA_028293465.1 Pedosphaera sp.
GCCGCGCCCCAGCCGAGGTTGGGAAGGCAACCAAGACAGACAGCAAGCGCAATGGTCCTCGCCAGGTTCATTGCGAACGGGATGGACAGCCGACGCTGAGCGTGGCGAAAAATGCAGAAACCAGTTCGATCAGGGTGCTTCAAGACTTCGGTCGGGATCATAGGTTGCCGGCGGAGCGCGGGCAACTTGGAAAAGCTGGTTCGTTGCGAGTGGAGCGCATCCGCGCACTGCCCCCGAGCCGTCGGAGCGCCGGCTTGCAGCCGGCTTGGATGGCCCGAGTTCGCAGCTCATCGGTGGGTTCGCCACGCGTTAAGCCGACTTGGAAGTCGGCGCTCCGGGGCGGTGCGCGGATGCACCCTTGCGAGTGGAGCGGTAGCGATGCCGCTGGGCGGGAGAAATCAGTTGCGCAGGCGGAAGAACTGCTGCGGGCTGGTGAGGAGGTTGGTGTAGGGACTGGCCGCGCCCGGCACGTCGAAGTAGGGGCCGGCGACGCCGTTGGTGGAGGTTTGCAGGGTCACGGTGTCGGGCCAGGTGAGGATCAGGTTGGTGCCGTCGAAGGCGGGAGGATTCACCATGGGGATCACGGTGAGGACCGCGCCGGAAGTGGTGATGGTGCCGGAGGGGTTGGTGATGACCACGGTGTAGCTGCCGGCGTTGAGGGAATGGACATTGGTCAGGGTGAGCGTGCTCGCGGTGGCGCCGTCGATGGGGGTGCCGTTGAACTGCCATTGATAGCTTAGCGGCGGGGTGCCGGTGGTTCCGACGGACAGCGTGACGGTGGCGCCGACAATGGCGGAGCGGTTGGTGGGCTGGGCGGAAAGGCCGGGAGGGTTGATCCCGAGCTTGGCCAAAAAGAGGTTGCCGCCGACGCTGGACAGCGTGGTGCCGCCGAACGTGGTGGAGGAGACATGGCGTCCCGCCAGCAAAACTTCGTTGGTTTGATTTACCGCCAGGCCTGAGACAGCGGCCAGACCCACTCCTTCCCGCGCCCAGAGAAAGTCTCCGCCGTTGCTGAACTTGGCCACAAACCCGCCCTGTGTGGTGAGATTCGTTTTCCCCGGTGAATTGCCGGAAAGGAGATACGGGCTGTTGGTGCCGGCGATGTAAGGATTACCGAAGCCATCGAGGGCCGCGGCATAACTGTAAATCGGATTGTGATTTTGAGCGAATGCCCCGCGGAGCCACACCGGATTACCCAGGCTGTCGTATTTGACCAGGAAGACGGAGGGATAAAAGTTTACAAAGGTGTCGCCGTAGGAGAGCGTTCCAAATTTGATTTGCTGCTTGAAATTCCCCGTGACGAAAACATTGCCGGCGTGGTCCACGGCGATTCCCGTGCCAACGGTACCGGCGTAAGCGGAACTGTCCTGTTTGGATTGACTCGCCCACAGCACATTGCCCGCACCATCATATTTGGCGGTAAACACCGCTGCAACGGGGTTGGTGGCGGAAAGTGTGTTCGTGCCCAAAGTCAAGGTGCCTGTAAAGGAACCCGCTATCACGGGATTGCCAGCATCATCAACGGCCACGGCGTAGGCATCCACGCTGGCGGGGCTCGGTTGGGTGCTGGTGACCCAGAGCAGGTTTCCCGAAGCGTCATACTTTGCCAGGAAGGCGCTGAGGCGGTTGGAGGGAGGCACCAGGTTGGTGTTTCCGAAGGTCGCGGTTCCATAAATAGAACCCGTCAAAAAAATGTTTCCTGAGGCATCCAAGGCAAGGCCTCGACCTTGATCGGAGAATTGGCCCCCGGCTTGTTGGACCCAGAGCAGGTTCCCGCCCGAGTCATATTTGGCGAGGAAAATGTAGTTTGTAGAAGGACCAGTGGTGTTGGTCAACGTAATGTTGCCGAACGTGGCCGTCCGTTGAAAATAGCCCGTCACATACACATTGCCGCTGCCATCCACGGCCAGGGCGGTGGCTTCATCACTGTTGGTGCCGCCGGCGCTTTGGGCCCAGAGCGGATTTCCAGCGGGATCATATTTCGCGATGAACACATCATTGGAGCCCAGCGAGGGAAAATTCGCCCGCCAGCCATTGTTGGTCAGGACGATGCCACCGAAGCTGATGCTGCCTTGTTGAAATGAGCCGGCGACGTAGCTGTTGCCCTGATCATCGAGCGCGACCGAACGCGTCCCCTCGACCACGGAGCCGCCCGCTTTTTTGGCCCAGACAAAATCCGGGGGCACTTCGACTTCCAAGCGGACCACCTGGCTGGTGACCGCGCCGTTCGCATTGGAGATGATGACGGAATAGTTGCCGGCAATGGGCGGCAGCGCATTGGTGAAACTGAGCATCGGGCTGTTTGGCTGGGCGAGATTGGTGCCGTTGTATTGCCATTGGTAGGTGACGGGAAGGGCACTCAGGACGCCGACGTTGAAGAGCGTATTGGAGCTGACGAGCACCACGGTATTGGTGGGTTGCGTGCTGATGATGGGCGGACTGCCGGGGTCGAGGGCGGCCAACTTTGTGACAAAGAGGTTGGTGGCGGTGCCCGTCAGGTTGGTGGTGCCGAAAGTTCCCGAACCGGAAAAGAAGCCGGTCAGGTAGATGTTGCCGTTGGCGTCGGCGGCGACGGCTTGGCCGACATCATTTTGGGGGCCGCCTGCGGTTCGCAGCCAGGTAGGACTTCCAGCGCCATCAAACAGCATGCTGTAAATACCTAGGCTGCTATCGGTTGTGATGGAGTTGGTGCCAAGTAGAAATCTATTCCGTCCGGATCCGGTGAGGACGGCGTCTCCGCCCTGGCTCACTGTGATGCCAAAACCGGAGCCGGTGTCTGTGTCGGCTGCAATTTGCGCCCACATTACGTTCCCGGCGGGGCCATATTTTGCAACGAAGCCATCTTGATAGGCAGAATCAGGAAAAGGGGTGCCTCCATCCGTGTTTGGAGGGTGGAGCGTAAGATAAGGGACCAGGGTAAAGTTCCCGAAGCTAGCAGCTCTCTGGAAGAATCCGGTCACGCAAAAATTTCCGCTGCCATCCGAGGCAATGCCCGTGCCGCTGTCGCTTTTGGTTCCCTTCCCGGCTTGCGCCCAGAGTAACGTGCCGTCGGCGGCGTATTTCACCACAAAGAGTTCGGGTGCCCCGCCGGCGACGAGTTGGTTGGTTCCGAAAAGGATGCGAGCGTCGAAAAATCCTGTAATCGCGACGTTGCCCGAGGGGTCGACTGCCACGCCATCAGCTTCGCCTTCGACCGAGTAACCGGCGGCGCGGCCATATTGCCCCCACAAAATGTTTCCGGCTGGATCATATTTCGCCACAAAGGGGCTCGAGCCGCCTGTGTGCGCCCAATTTGTGCCAAAGTAAGTGGATTGAATGAAACGTCCCGCTACAAAGCAGTTCCCACCTGCATCCACGGCGAGGCCGTTGGCGTACATTGCCACGTTGGTCCCACCCCCTTGCACCCAGAGCAAAGTGCCGGAATTGTCATACTTGGCCAGGAACATGTCGGAGTAGCCGGAGGTTCCGCGGCTGAGCAGGTTAGTTCCCTGGAAGGTAGCGGCCTGAATAAAGGACCCGGTGACAAAGACGTTGCCGGAAGCGTCGACCGCGATGCCGGAGGCGCCGTCATTGTTGGTGCCGCCCGCCTGCTGGGCCCAGAGCAGGTTACCAAGGGTGTCATATTTGGCAAGGAAGATGTCGCTGGCGCCGGTGCTGACCAGGTTGGTGCCGCCAAAATCAGCCGTGCCGGTGAAGCTGCCGGTCACGAAAATGTTCCCGTTCGTATCCACCGCGATGCCGCCTCCCATGACGACACCGGTGCTGGTGGCCTGGCGGGTCCATTCGAAGGTGGGCAGCGCCCGAGCGAGACTAGGGGCGAGGGAAATAAGGGCGATTAAACTCCAAATTTTTTTCGTCATATGTGTCTGTGCTTGGTTCCCTCCCTCTTTATCTCCGTGTCGAGAAGCTGGAACTGCAGCTAGAAGACATTAGTGGTCGCGTTTTGGCAAGGTTATTGGGGAAGGAAAGTGGTTGGCAACGAATGGACTTATCGAGATTTGCCGGGCTTATTACCGAAGACCCTTATGGGAAGAATGATGGCAAGAATCGGCTAGGCTCGCGAAGTCAGTCGGTGTTACGTTCATCATAACAAAGGCCAAGATGCAGCTTTCAAAAATAAAACAGTTCGCAGTGATCACCGGTGCGATGGCGGGGGATGCGCTGTCGCGTTTGGCGGGGCGGTTTCGTGGAGCGGGCGGGACCGCCGGCGGCAAGGTCGCATCCGCATTTGTACTGAAGGATGGCGA
>JAQGOT010000073.1 GCA_028293465.1 Pedosphaera sp.
CGCCTTTGAGCAGCGGAAAAGCGCAATCATCGAGCTCCATGACGACGCCTTGGAGC
This sequence comes from Pedosphaera sp., assembly GCA_028293465.1. GTDB lineage: Bacteria > Verrucomicrobiota > Verrucomicrobiia > Limisphaerales > Pedosphaeraceae > JAQGOT01. The sequence continues at coordinate 57 of JAQGOT010000073.1, forward strand.
GCAGGCAGGGCGGGCTCGATTTCGATTAGATGAAGAATGACCGATTGTTGGGGACCAAACATCGCGCCCGAGGCGATGCGGAACAGGAGAGAGTAACCGATTTGTCCGGCGGCACCGGTCACCGCGACACGAATGGGAGTAGTATTCATTTTGCTTAAGATGTGGCCTGAGTGTGCAATAAAATAAGAAGAACTGCAAGTGCGGAGGCGCTGGGTTTTAGCGCACACCAGGTATGCCGCCCAAGACTTCCGCTTCAAACCGGCGCCACGCCGCCACCACGAATGCCGTTGACGACGGCAGGAGGAGGGAGCACTTTGCCTTTAGGCACTGGAACCTTTGCCATGGATTTGAAGGCCATTTCTAGAACCCGAATCAGAGCCGCTCGTGCGGTAGCCGTCAGCGCGGATCTTTTGCAAATCGCAGTCTTCCCGCTGTTCGCGGAAGGCTTCATTTCTCCGCTCGACGACGCCTTGGATGTGCTGGTGTGTTTGGTGTTGACCTGGTTGGTCGGCTGGCATTATGCGTTTCTGCCGAGCTTCATCGTGAAGGTGGTGCCGATGGTTGATCTGGCTCCAACCTGGACAATCGCGGTATTCTTCGCCACGCGGGGGAAAAAGGCTACTCAGGAAGCGCAGACCACCGAAGTTTATGCCACTCCAACCACACCACCACTGCTCAAAGCGCCGCCCCAGGAATAGTGTCGTGGCCTCACCGAGCAGCGACATGGGGAAGCACCGTCAGATCGCATTTTGTAGGACGGGGTCGGCGTAGTGTTCCACCGTGGGGAAGGGCTCGTAAAAATGGTGCAGCAGACCGCGCCACCGCTGATACTCCGGCGACTGCCGAAAGCCGACGGTGTGAGATTCCAAGGTCTGCCAGCGCACGAGCAAAATGTAGCGATCGGGCTTTTCCAGACACCGGCGCAACTCATGCGAGATATAGCCGGGTATAGAGGCAATGATGGGGGATGCTTCCGCGAAGGCGACCTCGAAATCCTCACAGGTGCCTCTGCCGATATCCAAAATAGCGACTTCGAGTATCATGTGCTCAGGAGTGTTCTGATGGAAAAACATTGAGGCGCAACTCCAAACCCCTCAAGCATCAGTTTTGTCAGGGACCAATTGCGGCTCGCGGCTGCGCAAATACACACCGGCGTTATAAGTGATGTAGTAGCTGGCCAGGAGTCCAAACAGGGCCAAGGTCAACGGGCTGCCCAAGGGAATGTGTGAGGGCTGGTCCGGGGAATGGGAAAAGGCGTAGAGCGCGGTGAGGCGGTAAATGAGCCGGGCGCAGAGCAGCACGGACAGGGCAACGCCGATATAGGTGTTGGGAGTATAGAAAGGTCCCTCGGCAGTCGTCGCGAACCGGGTAAGCCGCAGTCCGATCACGGCGAGCGGCACACCGAGCAGCAGGCCGGTGCCGAACCCGATCAGCAAAGAGGAATGGTTTAATACCGCGATACCGATGAGGACACCAAGCACGCCGAAAATCCCGATACGAAAAATGATGCGGCGCGGCCGCAACAACTGGGGACCGATGGTGCTGCGCATGCGCCGGTACATCCGCCAAACCACCAGCGAGAACAGGATGGCGGGAACCAGGTTGGATGGCGCCAGCGGCGGGTTGGGCATGCTCATGGTTGTGGAATCGACCCTGCGAATTTGAGCCATTGACGGTCAGCCGGGCCAAAATGAACGCATTGAGAAGCCGCCTTCACCTCAAACGCCGATGGGATGCCAGGCGGTCTTGAACTCCACAGTATCGAGGATTTTGTAGGGGTCCTCGGCCTTGGTGGTGAACCAGTCGGAGGGCGAAAGCGGGTTGACGCTGTAGCGCTTCAGGTTATGGGCGACGCCGGCCTGGAGGGTCGCGCCGAGTTCGACGAGGCCGGTGCCGTCCACGATGGCGTTGATGTCCATGTGACTGGCGATGTGGGGGGCGAGTTCGGCGCGCTTGCCGGCGAGCAGGTTCACCACGCCGCCGGGCAGATCGCTGGTGGCCAGAATTTCAGCAAAGGTCAGCGCGGGGAGCGGATACTTTTCCGAAGCGATGACCACCGCGGCGTTGCCGCTCAGAATGACCGGTGCCAGCAACGAAACGAGCGACACCAGCGCCGGCTCGTCGGGCGCAAGGACTACGACGACTCCCGTTGGCTCCGGGGTCGTGAAATTAAAGTGGGAGGAAGCCACCGGGTTCACACTGCCGAAGATTTGCGAGTATTTGTCGGTCCAACCGGCGTAATACACCAACCGGTCAATGGCAAGGGCCACCTCCGCGCGTGCGCGGGCCGGGCGGGCGCCGGTGGAACGGGCGATCTCATTGGTCAGTTCCACCGCGCGGTTTTGAAGCATTTCTGCGGCGCGATACAAAATTTGGCCGCGCAGATAGGCGGTCCGCTTTGCCCAGCCATCGAAGGCGGTTCGGGCCGCACCCACGGCATCGCGCAAATCCTTGCGGGATGCATGACAGTAATTGTCCAGCAACACGCCAGTGGACGATGCGGCCGGGAGGTAGCGTCCGCTCTCGCCCCGGACGAAGCTGCCGCCGACATAAAATTTGTAAGTCTTGTGAACTTCCAGATGCGTATTCATGGCTTAATAGATTGCCACTTAGGTGATAGCAGGAGCCGATTCACATCGCAATCCCCAAAGCGGCAGGTTTCAGACGGTCACGGGGCGAGTCCCCGCTTCTGGGGTATTCACCCCATAACAATATGGGGTGAAGGCCCCATATTCAGCACTGCGAAAAGCATGAGAACCAGAGCCGGCTTTATTAATAAATACCGTCCAGATTCAAACGGTCAGAAGGGCGTGTCCCCAGCCGCAGACATGCTTGGCGGACAGCAAGAGGCATGAGATGAATCTGAACTTTCGCGAATCAGCTTTCCTGCGGTATGCCACCGCTATTTTGAGCGTCCAATTTGCCATCCTCGCCCGGACGCAGCTTGAGGACATCACGGGTAATCATGGCATCCACGCCACCTTTTATCTGGCGGTATTGATCAGCGCCGCGGTGGGGGGCTGGAAACCGGGTTTGCTGGCGTTGGTGTTGGGGGAGTTGTCCGCAGCCTATCTTTTCATTGAACCGCGCTACTCGTTCGCGCTCGGCGACGGGGGCCAGCGGATCAGCACCGTGGTATTCCTGATTGTGGGGGCGGCAGCCATCAGTCTGACCGAAGCGCAACGGATCGCCCAACGCCAAGCGGAATCAGCGGTCCAGCGGTTGAAGCAGGAGATGGTCGAGCGGAGATCGGCCGAACTGGAGCGCTATCAAATTCTGGAGGAATTGGAGCAGGAGAGAAACCGGCTTAACACGATTCTGCAACAACTGCCGGTCGGGGTTATCATTGCCGAAGCGCCATCGGGGAAGGTGCTGTTTGGGAACGAGGAACTAGGCCGCATTTTGCGGCGACCGTTTTCGGCCGGGCTTGAATCGGAGCACCAAGAGGGTTGGCGGGGATTTCATCCGGATGGACGACCTTATCAGGCGGAAGAATGGCCGCTGGCGCGCGCGGTGAACGCCGGGGAATTGGTGGAGGATGAAGAAATCCAGATTGAGCTACCGGACGGGGCCATTATTCAGGCCACGGTGAACGCCGCGCCGCTGGAGGATTCGCAATGCCGCATTTCGGCCGGCATCATGACGCTGCACGACATCACCGCGCGGAAAGCGGCGGAGCGGCGGCTCGTGGAGAGCGAGGAACGGTATCGCTCGTTGTTTGAAAACAACCCCGACCCGGTCTTTACGGTGGATTTGCAGGGCCGTTTTACGACGCTCAATCCGGCCGCCTTGCGCCTTTCGGGCTACAGCCTTGCGGAACTGCAAGGGACGCCCTTCAGCGACATTTGCGCCCGGGAAAAGGCGGAGGAAGCCTTACGCTATTTTGCCTTTGCCCTGAGCGGCGAGCCCCAGAACCTGGAAACGGTGCTGATCAGCAAGGAGGGGCGCCGCGTGGACTTGCTCGTGACCGGCGGGCCGGTGATGGTAAAAAAGCAAGGTGTGGAAGTGTTCGCCATTGCGACAGACATCACCGAACGAAAACGAACACAAGCCCGGCTCGCGGCCTTTTCCCAACTGGGCCGAAGCCTCAGTTCCGTGAGCACGCCCGTGGAAGCGAGCCGTCTCATTGCGGATTTGGCGGAGGACTTGTTCGGCTGGGACGCATTCAGCCTGGGCTTGTGTTCCGACCATGGCCATGAAATCCGCAGCGTGCTCGCAATCGATACGATTGACGGTGAGAAGAGCGAATTACTTCCACTCCGCGGGGCAGCGGGAATTCCGCCGCGGATACAACAGATCCTGCGGGACGGGGCGGAATTGGTTTTACGCGAAGAAATAAAGGCACCGCCGCCAGATTACGTTCCGTTCGGAGACACCACGCGGCCCTCCGCTTCCCTGATGTTTGTCCCCGTGCGGGAGAAGGGCAAAAGCATCGGCGTGCTGTCGGTCAGGAGTTTCCAACCCCAGACGTACGACAAGCAGGATCTGGCCATTCTGCAAAGTCTGGCCGATTACTGCGGCGGTGCCCTGGAACGAATCCGGGCGGAGGAGGGCTTGCGCAGCAGCGAAGAAGAATATCGCACCATGTTCGATCTGGTGGGGAGCGGCAATGCGCAGATACACCCCGATACCAGCCGTTACTTGCGGGTGAACCCCAGGCTCTGCGAGATAACCGGCTATTCGGCGGAGGAATTGTTGGGAAAAACATTTTGGGAAATCACCCACCCGGAGGATCGTCCCGCCAACCGGCTCGTGTTTGAACAACTCCTGAACGGAGAGTCGTCCGTGTGCCGGTGTGAGAAACGCTTTGTGCGCAAGGACGGGGAGATCCGCTGGGTGGATGTGACTGGCACGCTGCTCCGTGACGTGGAAGGGCGTCCAGTGCGCGCGCTTTCCAGCCTGACAGACATCACCGAGCGCAAACGGGCACAAGCCCAGTTGGTGGCGTTTTCGCGACTAGGACAAAACCTGAGTTCCGTCACCACGCCCGGGGAAGCGAGCCAGATCATTGGGACCATCGCGGAGGATCTGTTCGGCTGGGATGCCTTCAGCCTGAGTTTGTGCTCTGAAGGGAGCAATCGGATACGCCCCATTTGCCATATCGATACCATCGAAGGAAAAAAGAGCGAGACCCCGCCTCCGAAGCTGGAGATGGGCATTCCTCCGATCACACGGCGAATCCTCGAGCAAGGCGCAGAGCTCATCTTGAAAGAAGAGCCAGCAACGTTGTTATCGGAATGCGTGCCGTTCGGGGATGTGGCACGGGCTTGCGCCTCCCTGATGTTCGTGCCCATCCGGGACAAGGCCCGGGCCATTGGCGTCCTCTCCATCCAAAGCTACGATCACCGAGCCTACGACCAGAAGGACCTGGCCATGCTCCAGAGTTTGGCGGACTACTGCGGCGGGGCTTTGGAACGAATCCGGGCGGAGGATGCCTTGCACGAAAGCGAGAACCGCTTCACTTCCTTTATGCAACATGTGCCGGGCACAGTTTGGATGAAGGACGCGGAGGGGTGTTATCTTTATGCCAACGCCAGCAACCAACTGATGTTGGGAAAATCCTTGGAGGAGATTCGCGGCCGGACGGACGATGACTTGTTCCCGCCGGAGGTTGCCAGGCAATTCGAGGAAAGCGATGAACTCGTCCGCGTGAGCGGAGAAGGCCTGCAAGTCGTTGAGATCATCCCGACGCTGGAAGGGGACCGGTTTTGTTTGGTCAGCAAGTTTCCGATCCGGGACAGAGATGGCGCGATAGTGATCATCGCGGGGGTGGCAATCGACATCACCGACCGCAAACGGGCCGAGGACGCGTTGCGGGAAAGTGAAACCCGCTTTTCTTCCTTTATGGAGCATTTGCCCGGCATCGCCTGGATGAAGGACCTTCGCGGGCGTTATCTTTATATCAACCCGGCCGGCCACCGGGTTTTTGGGAGGTTGCCGACCGAGGTATACGGCCGGACGGATGCGGAACTGTTTCCGGCGGAGACGGCGGAACAATTTCAGAGGAATGACCAACTGGTCATCGCGAACGGGACGGCTTTGCAAGTGTTGGAAAGCAGCGGCAGCATGGATGGGGAGCGCCATTTCATAGTCAACAAATTTCCGATCCGGGGCCAGGACGGCTCGCCGGCTCTCCTCGCCGGCATGGCCATCGATATCACCGAACGGAAGCTGGCGGAAGAGGCGCTGGCCCGCTCCAACCAGCGGTTAAGCTCGATTGCCAAGGTGACGAACACGGTGATGGGCACGGCCCCGCTCTCGGAACAGGTTCGGGAACTGGCAGAGACCGTGCGCGCCGCATACGGTGTCAGCTCGTGCATCGTCCGAGTGCTGGAAGGCAGCGAGCTGGTGCTGCTGGCCAGTGCGGGTTGCCGGGAGGACACTCTCAAGCTGCGGCTGCCAATCGAGTCCAGCTTTGGCCGTAAAATCATCACCGCCCGCACGCCGCTGACCCGGCGGGACGTGCGGACGGAATCGAGTTCCGATCCAGGCCGTGAGCCGGCTTCCGAAACGTACGCTTTTATCTCTTATGCCGGGGCACCGTTGCTCGCGCAGGACCGGGTCATCGGCCTCCTGGGAATATACACTGAAAGGGAGAGTCGAGACTTCAGTGAGGGTGATCTGGAACAGTTGCAAATCATCGCCAATCATGTCGCCGTGGTGATCGTGAATGACGGTTTATATCATGAAATCAGCCGGCAGAAACAGGAGTTAGAAGTGCAGATCGGCGAGCGGCGGCAGGCGGAGCAGGAAGTGCAGATGCTCAATGCCGGGTTGGAGCGCCGGGTGCAGGAACGGACGGAGCAGTTGGTGGCGGCCAACCACGAACTGGAGGCGTTCTGCTATTCGGTATCGCATGATTTACGGGCACCGTTGCGGAGCATCTCTGGATTTGCCCAGGCTTTGGAGGAGGATACCAGCAACCACCTCGACGAAGATGGCCAGGATTGCCTGCGGCGGGTGATCCAATCCAGCCGGGAAATGGACCAGTTGATCGATGATTTGCTTCACCTTTCACGCCTGACGCGCAGCGATCTGATACGCCAACCAGTGGATTTGAGCGGGCTGGCGCAAAGCGTCATGGAAGGGCTGCGCCGAGCGGATCCGGAACGGGTTGTGGAATTCAACATCGCCGACCCGTTGCCCCTCATCCATGGGGATGGGCGCTTGCTGCGGATCGCCCTGGAAAACCTGCTTAGCAACGCGTGGAAATTCACGGGTAGACAACCGCTGGGGCGGATCGACTTCGGGATCGAGGGAGGACCGGCAGGTCCGGCTTTTTTTGTGCGGGACAACGGGGCGGGTTTTGACATGGCCTACGCCAACAAATTATTCGGTGCGTTCCAACGTCTGCACCACACGACCGAGTTCCCGGGCCACGGCATCGGGCTGGCCACGGTGCAGCGGATTATCAGCCGGCATGGCGGCCACACCTGGGCGGTGGGCGAAGTGGACCGGGGCGCAACATTTTATTTCAACCTGCCTGCATGAGCGCACCCCCGCCGACCAAAGGATTTATTTTACTGGTGGAGGACAACCATAATGATGAGCTGCTGACGCGCCGCGCTTTTGGAAAAAACAACATGGCGGACCGACTGATGGCCATCAGTGACGGGGTGGAAGCACTGGATTTCCTGCTGAACGGGCCGGCCAAACCGGCGCTGGTGCTGTTGGACTTGAAGCTGCCACGACTGGACGGCCTGGAGATCCTCCGGCGACTGCGGGCCGATGCGCGCACCCGGGAACTGCCCGTCATCATGCTAACCTCGTCCGATGAAGAGGCGGACCGGCAGCGAGGGCTGGAAGCCGGCCTGAACGGTTACATACGCAAACCCGTGGATTTCAGCGAGTTTGTGGAAATTGTCCGGCACTTGGGTTTGTATTGGCTGGGATTCGATGATACGGTACCGCCAAGTAAGGAAATAAAATTGTGAGTCGGCCCATTCGAGTTTTACTGGTTGAAGATTCCCCCCACGACGCTGCTTTGCTGTTGCTGGAGCTGCGGCGGGGAGGTTACGAACCGCTGTCCGAGCGGGTCGAGACACGGGCCGCCATGTCCGCGGCGCTGGATCGGCAAGCCTGGGATGTGATCATCGCGGATTACGTTTTGCCCGGGTTCAGCGGGCCGAAAGCCTTGGAGCTGTTGCAGCAAAAGGGATTGGATCTCCCCTTCATCATCGTATCGGGTCACATTGATGAAGACACGGCGGTGAAGTCGATGAAGGCGGGGGCGCATGACTACGTGATGAAGGACCGGCTGACGCGCCTGGTGCCGGCCATCGAACGGGAAATGCAGGAGGCTGAAGTCCGCCAGGCGCGCCGGCGATCCGAAGGGGAATTTGCCCGGGAACAGAAGTTCCGCCATACCATTGAGGATTCCATTCCTTCCGGCATCTCCGCGATCGATGGCGAAGGGCGGCTGACCTACGTCAACCCGGCCTTTTGCGAAATGGTGGGCTGGAAAGAGGCGGAGTTGTTGGGCGCGAAGCCGCCGTTTGTCTTCTGGGCACCGGAAGCGGAGGAATCTCTCCAGGCGGCTCTCGCCCTAACCTTGGCGGGAAAGTCGCCCGCCAATGGCTTTGAGCTGCGATTCCAACATTGCACTGGCCGACGCTTCGATGTGCTGGTGCTGCTCAGACCGATCCACGACGCGAACGGTGGAGCAACCGGTTGGCTGGCGTCAGCTACAGACATCACCGAACGGAAGCAGGCCGAGCAGCGTTTGCGGGTGCAGTATGAGGTGGCGCGCGTGTTATCCGAGGCCTCTTCCTTGCAGGCGGCGGCAACGAAAATACTGGAGATCATCGGTGAGAGCATGGGCTGGGAAGCGGGCGCGCTCTGGCGCGCCGCCCCGAACGCGGCGGAACTGCATTGTGTTGAGGTCTGGCATGAAGGCCCGAACTCCCTGGAAAAATTTGAAGCGGCCAGCCGGCAGATGATTCTCGCGAAGGGCCTCGGGCTGCCGGGTCGGGTGCTCGCCGAAGGCAAGCCGGTGTGGTTTGCGGATATGCCCACCGGCAAGGACATGCCCCGGGCCAAAATCGCGATCCAGGAGGGGCTGCACGGCGCGTGCGGGTTTCCCATCCGCCTGGGCACCGAGGTGTTGGGGGTGATTGAACTTTTCAGCCATCAAATTCGCGAACCGGAAAAGAATTTGATGCACTGGATGGCTTCCATCGGGAGCCAGGTGGGCCAGTTCATGGAACGGGAATTGGCGCAGGAATCACTGCGGCGCGCGCACGGCGAATTGGAACAACGGGTGCGGGAACGCACCGGCGACTTGATGGCCGCGAATGCAAATCTCGAAACAGCGGTCGCCAGTCTCGAAACGGCGAAGCGCGAACGCGAACGATTGGAACATGAGCTGCTCGAAATCACCGAGAAGGAACGGCGGCGCATCGGGCTGGATTTGCACGATGACCTGGGGCAGAAGCTGGCGGGCGTAGCGTTGATGATGAAGGGCCTGGAGGTGGGTTTGACCAAAAAGAAGCTGCCGGAAGCGGCAGACGCCCAAAGAATTTCGGGGTTGATCAGCCAAGCGATCGATCATGCCAGCGGTCTGGCCCGCAATCTTACGCTCGGCGATCTGGAGAATGAAAATTTGCCGTCTGCGCTGGAGGATCTGGCCGCCAACGTGAAGCACCTTTTCGCCATCTCGTGCAAATTCAAGTCGGAGGGGGCCATCCAGGCTTTGGACCGGAACACCATCACCCAATTTTACAAAATCACGCAGGAGGCGGTCACCAACGCGGTGAAACATGGCAAGGCCAGAGAGGTGGGCATTCATTTGACGCAGAAGCCCGACCGGCTGGTGCTGACCGTCCGGAACAACGGCCTGCCTTTCCCTTCCATGATCGACAAAAGCAAGGGGATGGGATTGCGCATTATGAATTACCGGGCCAACGTGATCGGGGCCTCGCTGGATGTCAGCCCCAAACGTCCGCATGGCACGATCGTCACCTGCTGCCTGCCCACGCCGGGCAAACTGGCGAAAAATGGCGACGGCACCCCCTCGCCTTCACCTCGGGTGGCGACGGTCAAGTTGCGGTGACAGGGTTCGCCCCCCGGCGGCATCCAACACAGGCGGCAGGCCGCCCCGCGCACCCCGGAAACGGTAACACGGACACGCTTCAGGCAAATCTAACCAGTCGGCAAAATTTTATTTGCTCAAAGGACGGTTGGCGGGAAAGCTAGACCATTATGGGCTTGGTCAACGTGCATACTATTTTAATGGCGGAGGACGACGAGAATGATGTTTTTTTTCTCGAACGCGCTTTCAAGCAGGCACAGATCGCGAACCCCGTGATCCGGGTAAAGGACGGTGAGGAGGCCGTTGCCTACCTCAAGGGTGAGGGGGCTTACGCGGACCGGGAGAAATTTCCCCTGCCCTACCTGATGTTGCTGGATTTAAAGATGCCCCGCAGAAACGGTTTTGAAGTCATCCAATGGGTGCGCGAGCAACCGGGCTTGAAACGGCTGCCGCTGGTGATCCTGACCTCCTCGAAGGAGGACCCGGACATCAACCGCGGCTATGAACTCGGGGCGAACACTTACCTGGTGAAGCCGGTCAAGTTCGAGGGGCTGGTGGAGATGATGAAGGCGCTGAATCTTTATTGGTTGATCCTGGCGGAAAAGCCCAAGATCAATAGTTGAACGGGCCGCGGCGCGCTTCAAGAGCGAGTCAATCCAACCCAGAAGCGGCTGCCCTTCCCCAGCTCAGATTCCACGCCCATGGTGCCGCCCATCCGCGCCACGCCACGTTGGACGATGGCCAGGCCGATGCCGGTGCCAGGGTACTCGCTGGCGGGATGCAGCCGTTCGAACATTTTGAAGATTTGATCCTTTTGTCCAGGGCTGGACGGAAATTTCCCCGACAATGCTCAACAAAAGGCCTGTTTTCCAACACTGGTTCAGTTAACTGTAACCCCTTCAAAATTCTGGCCTATTGACGGAATTAAAAATTGTTGTATACCTATCAACGCGTTAACGCATGAGACTTGACACAAAACTGCCCAGAAGGCAGGTTATACGACCTTTGTTATGAAAGCTGACATTCATCCTAAATATCTGGAAGCGGAAATCCGTTGCGCCTGCGGCAACGTGATCAAAACCCGCTCCACCAAACCGACTCTTTTGCTGGGTATCTGCAACGCCTGCCACCCGTTCTACACCGGGACGCAGAAATTCATCGATACCGCCGGCCGCGTTGATAAATTCCAGCAGCGCATGGCCAAAACGCAGGCCGCCCAGGCTGCCACGGCCGCCAAGAAGAAAAAGAAGGTTTAGCTTCACTTTCACCATCCGCCCGTCCGGCTTTGCCGCCTGACGGGCGGACTGTTTTTATGGGGCGCGGTGTTTTCCAGCCCAAGGCTGTTCCGCGCCGGATTTCGAGGTGAAATTAATTGTTAACCATGGATTTGCGTCCCCACATTGATCGCTTTGCCCGCCGGTTGGACGAGGTGGAGGCCGCGTTGAGCGACCCCAAAGTCTTCGACAACAACCAGCGCGCCCAGGAACTGTCCAAGGAGTACTCCCGCCTGAAGGATTTGGTGGCGAGCGGCAATGCTTGGATGAAAGCCGTCGCCGAACTTGAGGAGAATCGCAGTTTGTTGCAGACGGAACCTCCCGATTCGGAAATGGGGCTCATGGCCAGGGAAGAAGTGACGCGTTTGGAGGCGGAGCTAAAGCGGCTCAACCGGGAGGTGCAGGCGGGCATCCTACCGCCTGATCCCACCGATTCACGCAATACCATTTTCGAAATCCGGGCCGGTGCGGGCGGATCTGAATCCGCGTTGTTCTCCGCCGACCTTTACCGGATGTACACCCGTTACGCCGAAGCTCAAGGCTGGAAAGTGGAAGGGATGAGTTCCAGCCCGTCTGATCTGGGTGGATTCCGCGAAATTATTTTCAGCATCACCGGGACGGATGTTTACAAGCGGCTCAAATACGAAAGCGGCGTCCATCGTGTCCAGCGGGTGCCCGCCACCGAAGCGCAGGGTCGCATTCACACCAGCACCTGCACCGTCGCCGTGCTGCCCGAGGCTGAAGAGGTGGATATTGAGATCAAGCCCGAAGATTTGGAGATCAACCGTTGCCGCGCCTCCGGCAAGGGCGGTCAGGGCGTGAACACGACGGATTCCGCCGTGCAGATTCAACACAAGCCCAGCGGGCTGATCGTTTATTGCGCCGACGAGCGTTCCCAGCATAAGAACAAGGCGAAGGCCATGACGGTCTTGCGTTCGCGCTTGTTGGAGCGGAAAATCGCGGAGGAAAATGCGAAATACGCCGCCGAACGCAAGGAACAGGTCGGCACCGGCGAACGCAACGAACGCATCCGCACTTACAACTTCCCGCAAAACCGGGTGACCGACCACCGGATCGAACTGACGCTGTATAATCTGCCGGTGTTCATCGAGGGGGATATTGATCCGGTTATTGAACCGCTGATGGCCCACAGTCTTGAGGAAAAAATGGCGGCGTTGGAATTATGAGCGGTGTCGGTGCCGCACGGCCACCATGTCCGCAGTCCATGGCTAATCTGATTATTTGATGAAACCCAAGAACCCCGAACCGCTAGGAATCGTTTTCGACTGCGACGGCACTCTCGCCGACACCATGCCGCTGCATTGGCGGGCCTGGCAGGTCATTGCCCGGCGCCATAATTTGCTCTTTCCTGAAGACCGGTTCTATTCGCTGGGCGGCGTCCCCTCGCGCGACATCCTCAAGATGCTCGGGGAAGAACAGCGCATCGCCTTGGATCATCTGGCTGTGGCGAGAGAGAAAGAGGCGGAGTACCAGCCGTTGATCGCGCAAGTCGAACCGATCAACATCGTGGTCGGCGTGGCGCGTGAGTATTACGGACGGATACCGATGGCGGTGGCCTCGGGCGGCACACACCACATCATCGAGGAGGTGTTGAAGCATTTGGGGATCCGCCATTTGTTTGCCGCGGTGGTGACGAGCGAGGACGTGGTGAACCAGAAGCCGGCGCCGGACATCTTTTTGGAAGCCGCCCGCCGCATTGGGGTGCCGCCGGAATTCTGCCGCGCCTATGAAGACACCGACTTGGGCATGCAGGCCATTCGCGCCGCGGGCATGGAAGCCGTCGATGTGCGGCACCTGTTGAGGAACGGGGCAAACCAGGTTGCGCCCCGCTGAGAGCTCCCGTGATCTAAGGCCTCGTGCGGGAATAACCTGACACAATCTGCTGGTCCTCCGGGTGCCAACCGGCGTTGCTCCTCGGTCACAGATCCCTTTGGATATGCTCCCTCGTCGCGCCTT
>JAQGOT010000083.1 GCA_028293465.1 Pedosphaera sp.
TTCGCATGGCGACTAAGTGGTTGGGCTTGAACATTGTTACGCCTGTAACGGCTGTACACCCCCAAGTAGGTGGGGGCTGGAATGTCGAATGACGAATTTCAAATTCCGAATGGGGCGGGGAACCAAATTTCAAATTCTGAACCGAGGTGAGCAGGAACAGCGGCGAGACGCCGCTGCCACGTTGGGGCGCGCGGGGTGGGGATTTTTGGGTCCGTTCTATTTCCTCGCAGACCTTGCAAAGCTTGCAAACCTTGAGGGACAAACGGGCGGGGTTTGTGCCAAATTCGCGGGCATGGAAAGGAGCAATCAAAAAGGTCGATGACCGTCGAGGGACGCAGCCGGAGCCGAATCAAGGCTCGGGTGAAAATGTTGGCACGGCTGCGTGTCGCACCTTGAGGGGTGCGGGACGGGCGCAGGGTTCTTTGACATTTTGCAAATTGCGAAGGGCGGACTTCAAAATTCCGAATGGAAGGGGTGCGTACTGAAATGGCCAAGGTGCTGGCGCACGGGCACCGGGGGAATGCCCAATTACAAATGACCAAGTCCCAAAGAATACCCAATGTCCAATGACCCAAGTTTGACGGTGGGCGATTTGGGATCGCGGCGAATCCAAGGTGCTTGTGCACGGCCACGGTTTGGAATCCGGCTTAATCCAGGCAAATCCAAGGTGCTAGCGCACGGCCAATGGGGGAAATGGCCCGTCAATGATCAATGGAGACGATGGGGGATTCGTTTGGTTGGTCGCGGTCGATCCAGGTAAATCCAGGTGAATCCAAGCTAATCCAGGTTTGGCTGGCGCAGTATGCCTGCGTCCCGGAGCCGCTCGGGAAACTGTTAAAACAGTTGGGGGCAGGTTGAGGCTCGCACCCCCGCGCTAAAGCGACGGGGTTAATGAGAGGGGATCGGGTGCATCGCGATTCAGCAACGGTGCTGGCGCATGGCCATGGTGTCGAATCCAAGCAAATCCAGACAAATCCAACCTAATCCAAGTTGTCCGAGTGCGGAATGCGGAATGCGGAATTTGGGTCTTGAATCGCTGGCTGGCTGGCTGGAGTGCTGCGGGTTATGAACCCGCGCTCCGGGGAGTTGGCGTGATCGCGGTGAATCCAGGCAAATCCAAGTTAATCCAGTCTATTCCAATCTCGGAAGGGGAGTAGTTAGAGTCTCGTGACTTCGCGTTCTACGAGACGGGAGGTGGATCGCGGTGAATCCAAACAAATCCAGGTAAATCCAACCCAATCCAAGTAATCAAGGTTGGTGGTGGAGGCATTTCAGATGTCAGATTTGAGATTTCAGAATCGGAGGGGCCTGAAAACCCGGCGGATGCTCGAAGCTGATTTGGGCCTCCCGCAGTGGCGAGGGCATCTGTTTTCTTTACGGAAGGGCATTTTGGCTTAGACTGCTCGCGTTATGGTCGCTTTGGCTTCATGCCCGCTGTTTCGCCCGCTCAGTCCGGGCGAACTCCATGTATTGCAGAAAGCTGCGCAGGAACGGAGCTTCGCCGCCGGGGAGGAGATTTTCAAGGAAGGGGACACGGGCGACGGGGTTTATGTGGTCAAGGACGGGTTGGTGCAGATTTCCGGGCTCATCGGAGAGAATGTGCGCCATGTGTTTTCGCAGGTGAATCCGGGGGAAATCTTCGGGGAAATGGCGGTGTTGGAGAACAAGCCGCGCTCGGCCAGCGCGATGGCGCAGAAGGCCACGATCGTCTATTTCATCCCGCGCGATGCGATGCTCAGGTTGGTGGAAAGCTGTCCGCTGCTTTCGCTGGGATTGCTGCGGGAAATCAGCAATCGCCTCCGGGAATTCAACCGGCAATACATCCAGGAGGTGCTGCAGACGGAGCGGTTGGCGCTCGTCGGGCGGTTTGCGCGGTCGATCGTGCATGATTTGAAGAATCCGCTGAATATCATCAGCATCACGGCGGAGATGGCGGGCCGGGAGAAGAGCACCCCGGAACAGCGGCAGTTGACCCGGTCGCGGATCAGCAAGCAGGTGGATCGCATCAGCGAGTTGGTGAATGAAATTTTGGAATTCACCCAGGGCTCGGCACCGGCCTTTGTGCTGGCGCCGACGGATTACGAAACTTTTGTCAACCTGTTGGTGGCGGAGATCCGGCCGGAGATTGAGTTGAAATCGGCGACGATTGAATTGGAAAGCGCGCCGCCGGCGGTCAATCTGTTGCTGAATCCCAAGCGCCTGCGCCGGGTGTTTTATAATCTCATTCACAACGCCACGGATGCCATGCCGACCGGCGGCAAAATCCTGTTGCGATTTCGACTGGAACAGAACGAGGTGGTGACGGAAATTGAGGACAGCGGTTTGGGCATCGCCCCGGAGATTGCCGGTCATTTGTTCGATGCCTTCGCCACGTTTGGCAAGGCCCATGGCACCGGGTTGGGGTTGTCGATTTGCAAAAAAATTGTGGAAGACCATCATGGAAGAATTTCCGCGCGCAATGAGCCGGGACGGGGGGCGGTATTTTCCTTTGTGCTGCCGGTGCATCAAAATCCTTAGCGCCGGCCCATCAGGGGAGGGCGGGGGTGTGGCGGTCGCCGTCGGTTTGACCGCTCGCGTTGACTCCCGCCCTTATCAGCTTGCAACATGAATCGTATCCGCTTACTGCCTGAACAAGTCGCCAACCAAATCGCCGCGGGCGAGGTGGTGGAGCGGCCTGCCAGCGTGGTCAAGGAGTTGGTAGAGAATTCCCTGGATGCCGGGGCGGCGCGCGTCACGGTGGAAATCCAGGCGGGCGGACGCAGCTTGGTCCGCGTGACCGATGACGGCACCGGTATGAGCCGGGACGATGCCTTGCTCTGCCTGGAGCGGCATGCCACTAGCAAAATTCAGCGTGCGGAGGACCTCAGCGCCATTGCCACGATGGGTTTTCGCGGGGAAGCGTTGCCTAGCATCGCGAGTGTCAGCCGCTTCGTGCTGACGACCCGCGAGCGTGAGGATGGTTCGCCCGAGGCTACGCAAATTGTCATTCAAGGCGGCAAGATCGTGGAGGTGAAGGCCGCCGGGAGCGCGCCGGGGACCAGCGTGGAGGTGCGCCAGATTTTTTTCAACCTGCCGGCACGTCGAAAGTTTCTGCGCAGCGAGGAGACTGAATCCGCTCACATCCAGCATTATCTTACGCTCGCGGCGCTGGCGCACCCGGAAGTGGCGTTCACTTTTTCCAAGGATGGACGGCTGCTTTGGCAATTGCCGGCGGTGCCTTCCAGTCATGATCCCAGCGCGCGCCTAGCTGCGTTGCGCGAGCGGATGCGGGCCATCCAGGGCGGCGAACAAAAACTGCTGGCTGTCGATTACTCCGTTGAGTTGACTGAGCCGCATCAAATGGAGGAATCCGAATTCGCCTCGGCTCTGCATGAGACTTCCGCCGCGTCGGTTCTGCGCGTCTGGGGTTTCATCGGCGCGCCCGGCGTCTCGCGGTCCACGCGGGAAGACCAGCATTTGTTCGTGAACCGGCGTCCGGTGGAAAATCGCGGGTTGAACTTCGCCTTGCTGGAAGGCTATCACACTGCACTGATGAAGGGGCGTTTCCCGGTCTGCTGCCTGTTTCTGGAGATTGACCCGGCGGCGGTGGACGTGAACATTCATCCGGCCAAACGGGAGGTGAAATTTCATCAGGAAGTCCAGGTGCGGCGGCACGTCGCACAAGGCGTGCGCCAGACGCTGCTTAAGTTTCACGCTGGGCCAAGTGCACCTCAAATTCCTGAACCTGCCGCTGAGCAGCCCCGGAGGGAGGGAGATCAATTCACTCCCGCAGTCTCCAAAGTCGAGCCTGCGGCGCCAACTACGGAGGATTTGCCTCAATTTATCCCCGTGACACCAGCACCTCGCGCCACGACTCCGAACCGGGAAATTCCCGTGTGGACGGGGCGCTCATCCAGTGAGCCAGTCCGCCCGATTTCTTCAGCCCAACCGACTGCCCCCGCTTTCAGTTCTCCGGTTTCGGTTTCTTCGGTTCCTGTTCCGCTGCTGAATGTGCCGCTTCGGATGGTGGGGGTGATTGGCCGGTTGTATGTGGTGTTGGAATCGGATCGCGGGTTGGTCCTGCTGGATCAACATGCTGCCCACGAGCGGATTCTCTTCGAGCAGATGTTGAACCGGTTGGAGCAGCAGGGCAGCGCCTACTCGCAAAAATTGCTGCTGCCGGAGACGGTGGAATTGTCCGTGCGCGATGCCCACTTCCTGCGGGAGCAACTGCCCGAGTTGACCCGTATGGGTGTCGGCCTCAGCGAGTTTGGTGAGCGGACTTTTCTGCTCGACGCCCTGCCGCCGTTCGTCAAAGTCTCCGATGCACGCCGGTTTGTGCTGGAGCTGGTCGATGAACTGAAGGGAGCCGGACAGGAAGTAAACAGCCTGCGTTTGGGCGAACACACCATCGCCAAGACTGTCTGCCGCCACGCGGTGAAGGCGAATGACCCGCTGGCCGGCAAGGAACTCGAGAACCTGGTGAACGATCTGCGTCAGTGCGCGATGCCATACACCTGTCCGCACGGCCGACCCACGTTGATTGAAATGAATTACCGCGAGTTGGAGAAAAAGTTCGGGCGCACACAGTAACCCGTGTGCGCCCGCGTAAAGTTGACTCAAGTCCGCAGCTTCAAGCCGGCTTAGCCGGTTCGGGAGCTACGTCTTCGATTTTTGCGTTCTGCTGCAGCAATTCAAGGACCTTGTCCGCCGCGATCTGGTCGTAAATCTCGACAATTCCGTTGCGTTTCTGCAGGTCTTTGATGAACTGCTCCGGCGGTATTTGATACATGCCGGCCAGATTCTGGATGCGGTGGGCCACTTCCTCCTGGGAGACCTTGATGCCTTCCTTTTCCGCAATCTTCTGCAACAGGAAGTTCGCCTTCACGCGTGTTTTCGCGCTGTCGCTGGCCGCGGAGTAAATGGCGTCCTTCTGCTGTTCAATCAGTTCCTTGGGAATCCCGCGCTGCTGGTTCTCGTGGACGATATTGTAAACGACATTCCGGGTTTCCTGTTTCACGGTCGACTCGGGAAGCTCGAAGGACACCCGCTTGAGCAGTTCCTCCACCAATTGGTTGCGAACGCTCCGGTTCTTCTTGTAATTCAGCTCATTCTCCAGATCCGTCCTCACACCCTCGCGCAGCTTGTCCACGCCTTCCGCGCCGAAGATCTTGGCAAACGCATCATCCAAAGGAGGCAAAATCTTCTCCTTCACCTCGACGACTTCGACTTCATAGACGCCCTTCAAATTGGCGAGTTGGGGCGTCACGAAGTCAGCCGGGAAATCGACATTCACCGTGCGCTTTTCGCCCACTTTGGCACCAATGAGCTGGTCCGCAAATCCGGGAATGAACGATGTCGGTTCGATGTTCACCCAAAAGTTCTTCTGCTCCGTCAGCCCTTTGGCGGCCGGGGCAATTTCCGTGAGCGGCTTGCCGTCGCTCGTACCGGTGTAATTAACCACGGCGACGTCGCCGGTTTGGGCCGGGCGATCCACCGTCTGGAAATTCGTCTGGCGGTCGCGCAGCAGGTTGATG
>JAQGOT010000095.1 GCA_028293465.1 Pedosphaera sp.
GGAGGGGCGCAAGCTCGGCGTCGAACCGGCGGTGGAGGTGCATCGGGATACCTGCACCGAGACACCGGAGAAAACATACGCGCTGGCGGATGGGTATGAGAAAGTCACCGGCCAGTTGCTGCCCATGACCTGGGACCATTCGCATCTCGCCATTGTCAAACATCTTTTGCCGCCCTACTGGGACCGGCTGGGCGTCAGGCCGGATTTGCTTCAGCGGGCACAGCAATTTCACTTTCGCCCTTTCAACGGCCACCACTGCCAGGTTCCCGTGACCGACGGTCGCGGCAAACTGACACCCGAAGTTCTCAACTACCTGCCGTTCGTGGAAAAGGTCATGGAGACGTGGTTGGCCACGGCCGCGCCTGGTCGGGAAATATTCGTCGTGCCCGAGATGGGGCCGATCTGGCTGGGCTATAATCTTCACTGCCTGCCGAACAGTTGGGAAGATGCCATCGTGTTGCGCGGTGAAATTGAGAAATGCTGGCGGCGCGCGCTGAAGAAGTGGAAAGCGCCCTGACCATTTTCATGGCTGCGCACAAACTCCAGAAAGATTGGAAGCCGCGGCTCAAATAAGCGCATAGGCCCGGGGGAACGGGAGGATTCGCCATGGATTGATCGAGCCAGCGGGCGGTGTGCCGGATTACTATGCCAACGCGAGGGTTGAAAAAATTTAAGCCAGCGGAGCTGGAGCCAGAAAGCCTGGAAACCGCAACGGCGGAAATCCTGCATTGCCGTGCCGGCCAGAAGCCGAAACGTCAACTGGATCATCTCGCGAAGGAGGAACCGCTGGAGATCCGGGTGCGGGGGCGCAGCGTGGCGGTGAGCATGCGGACGCCGGGCCATGATGCGGAACTGGCGGCGGGATTTTTGGTGTCGGAGGGGATGATTCACAAGAGCATGGACGTGCTGGGAATCGCGCCGTGCCAGCAGGGGGAGGCGGCGGATTATGAAAACGTCCTGAATGTGTTCCTGGCGCCGTCGGTGGAGGTTGATTTTGAAAGGTTGACCCGGCATGTTTTTGCTTCTTCGAGCTGCGGTCTTTGCGGTAAGGCTTCGATCGAGTCCGTGCATCAGCACTTCGCGCCAGTTGAGTCTGGCATGAAGATGACAGCCAAAAAAATTCTTGGATTGCCGGCGCGCCTGCGGGCGGCGCAGGAGGCTTTTGAGAAAACGGGCGGGTTACACGCAGCAGCCGTGTTTGATGCCCAAGGCAGGGTGCTGGTGGTGCGGGAAGATGTCGGCCGCCATAACGCGGTGGACAAAGTCATCGGACATGGGTTCCTGAAGGGTGGTTTGCCATTTGACCAGCATGTGCTTTTGGTGAGCGGGCGGGCATCGTTTGAAATCATGCAAAAGGCCCTCGCCGCGCGGATTCCGATCATCTGCGCTGTGTCCGCACCGTCGAGTTTGGCGGTGGAATTTGCCCGGGAGAGCGGGCAGACGCTGGTCGGATTTTTGCGCGGAGAGACGATGAATATTTATTCGCACCCGGAGCGGATCACCAGCCGGGCGTAAGATCGCGGGCCGGAATCAACCGGCCGATTCCACCACGGCTTCCGAGCCGCTGTAACGGAGGATCCGCACGGGCTGGCCTTTGCTGATCATTTCGCCCTGGGTGATCACATCGAGAAGCTGCTCGCCGAATTTGGCCTTGCCGCCCGGGCGGAGGTTGGAAACGGCCACGCCGATTTGACCCAGGTGCGAGGCTTGCTGCTGTTCCAGTTCAACGACCGAGGTTACACCGCTGGCACCCTGGGATACCAAGGTGCGGAACATGGGCGTCTTGGGGAGGAAACGGGCCAGGATAGCGGCAATCACCAGCGAACAGGTCAGCGCAATCGTGAGGTTTTGCAGCGGCAGCTTCAGTTGCGGCAGGGAGGGCAGGGAGGGCGTGCCGGGATACATATCGACCATGGCCATGACCAAGGAGACGAGAATGAGCAAGAAGCCGACCAGGCCAGGGAGGATCGTGCCCGGATGCAGGAACAATTCCGAAAACACCAGCGCCAGCCCGATGACGAAAACGATGATCCATTCCATGCCGGAGAGCCCCGCGATATAACCGCCGAGGAAATAGAGCACGAACGCGCAGACGGCGACCACGCCGGGCAGGATGACACCGGGGGTTTTGATTTCGATGTAAATGCCGATGATGCCGATCATGAGCAGCAACGGGCTGATGGCATTGATCCAGGAGCCAACCTTCTCCACCCCGGTGGATTTGATGACCGTGCGCTGGGCGTTGGAATAGCCAAGCTCCTCCAGCAAATTGTCGATGGAGCTGACCGTGCCCGACGAGAGCAGAGGCTTGGGCGGGTTGCCGTATTTCTCCTCCGCCTCGATATTGGTCAGAGTCAGAATATCGCCCTTTTTGTTGAGGGTTTTGCCATCGATGATCAGTTCTTTGTTCTTGTCGATCATGGCTTCAATGACATCGATGTTGTAGCCGTTCTTCTGCGCTTCGCGGCGAACCAACGCGCGGATGCCGGAATTCATCTTTGCCTCCACCGTGCTGGGCAGATCCTGCACGCCGGTCCCGCCCGGGGCCATCATGATCGGCGCGGCTGCGCCAATAACGCTTTCCGGGGCCATGTAGATTTTCTGAGTGGCAACCGAGATGAATGCACCCGCCGAAAAGGCGCGGTCATTGACATAGGTGACCGTCTCTCCCTTGAAGTTTTTTAGAATATCGATGATTTCCTCCGTCACATCGACGCGCCCACCGTTGGTTTTCATGTCCAACACGATCAGGTCGGCCTTGGCATCCATGGCCTCCTTGACTCCGCGGCGGACGAGATAGACCAGCGGCGGTTCAATGCCTTCGCGAATCGGGATGATGAAGACGCGGCGGGTGGCGGTTTCGGCGCCGCGCAAGTTCGCCGGCACCCCCAAGAGGCCGAATAGACACAGGATCAGCATGCACCAGTTCCTCATGCATCCATCGTATCGCATGGAAAGTTCCACCGCAAGGATGCTGACGGCGCGCCGGCGGTGGTTTGGCATCGCGCTTGGGGTTTGCAATCGGCCACGTCCCCGCTAGATTTTATTTATGCACAGTGAACATGCCATCGCCGCCCATTGGGAGGGCGACTTTGACGAAGCGGGTTTGAAAGCCTGGGCCGAGGGGTTGCGCGGCAAGTTGGGCGCCGCCAAAGTTTCGCTCGGCCTGGTGTTCATGTCCCCTCCGGTTTTCCCGCACGCCAAGCAGGTGCTCGAAATTCTACGCGTGCACGGCCAGATTCCGCTGCTCGCCGGCTGTTCCAGCGTGAGCCTCATCGCCGGCGACAAGGAATTGGAGGGAGATTCCGGACTGGTGCTGGCGCTCTACTCGTTGCCAGGGGCCGAGCTGAAGGCATTTCATTTTACGCAGGAACAGTTGGAGGAGGCCAATGGCCCGAACTATTGGCACATGGAGACCGGCATCGGTCCCAAGCAAACCAACGGCTGGCTGGTGTTTGCCGACCCGTTCAACTTGGACAGCGAGGGTTGGTTAAAGAGTTGGAACGAAGCCTACGCGCCGCTGCCG
This sequence comes from Pedosphaera sp., assembly GCA_028293465.1. Classification (GTDB taxonomy): domain Bacteria; phylum Verrucomicrobiota; class Verrucomicrobiia; order Limisphaerales; family Pedosphaeraceae; genus JAQGOT01. Next base: position 3,527 of record JAQGOT010000095.1, read on the forward strand.
GTGCTGGGTGGCCTGGCGAGCGGGGATTACACGACGCAAGAAACGCAGGTTTACCTGAACGGGGAAATTTTTGAGGAAGGTGGCGTGGCGATCGCCGTTGGCGGGGAGGTCAAGCTGGCCGGGATTATTTCCCAGGGTTGCACACCGATCGGGGAAACCTGGACGCTGACCAAAGTGCAGCAAAACGTGATTCATGAAATCGGCAACCGGCCGGCCTACGAGGTCCTGGCTGAAACCTACAACAACCTTTCCCCCGAAGAGCAAAAGAAAGCCCGCGGCAATCTTTTCCTCGGCCTCGTCATCAACGAGTATCTGGAAGAATTTCATCGGGGCGATTTTCTGGTCCGCCAACTTCTGGATGCGGATGCCCAGTCGGGCACGGTCGCCGTCGGGGCGCATCCGCGGCTGGGGCAAACGGTACAGTTCCAGCGACGCGATGCGACGGCGGCCACGGAAGATTTGCTGGCTTTATTGGCGCGCGCAAAGGACCAATTGGCCGGTGCCACGGTCTATGGCGGCGTCTTATGCAATTGCAACGGGCGCGGGCAGGAATTGTTCAACATGCATAGTCATGATGCGCAATTGGTGCAGCAGTATCTGGGGCCGCTGGGTCTGGGGGGATTCTTTTGCAACGGAGAAATTGGGCCCGTGGGTGAGCGAAATTTTCTGCACGGCTACACGGCATCACTCGCTTTGTTTGTGAAAAAATAGCCGGTGGCAGCCAGCGGAGGAATCAGCTTTCCACCGTTGTGGGAGGCTTGGGTTGCGGCTTGGTTTCGACCGTGGTCTTCCGTCCGAACTCCGCCTCCAATGGGATAAACTTCACGATGAGGAAACTTGGGATGGTGGCCAGCAGCACCCAGACGAAGAAGTGTTGGTAGCCGATAATCTCCTGCAACCAGCCGCTGAACATGCCGGGAATCAT
>JAQGOT010000111.1 GCA_028293465.1 Pedosphaera sp.
GAATAATTCTGCTGGTCCTGATAGAGTTGGGCGAGATGGAACCGGCAGATGGCGTCAAAGGGATGATCGCGCCCCACCTTGGTATCCACGACTTCCTGCGCTTCGAGCAGATACTTTTCCGCCTCGCCGTAATTAAGAAGGTTCTTGCAAGCGTTCCCCAGAGCCAGCAGGCACTCGGCTTCGGTGAGCCGGTTCGGGTCGCCACGGCGAATGGCGAGCGCTCGGCGAATGGCGAGCGCTCGGCGAAAGAGCGGTTCCGCCGCGGTGAAATCTCCGGTAGCCGCACGGAAGGTTCCGAGATCGCTGAGGCTTTCTGCCAACCGGTAATCCTTTGAATCGAACTTTTCCGCCTCGCTCAGAGCGGCTTGCAGAAAGGCCTCCGCTTCGGGGGCCTTCCCTTGGGCCATCGCCTTTTGTCCTTCATCACGATTCTTTTGCCAGGCTTTCGCGTTTGGTTTACCGCGCGATTTGCCTGCATTTGCAGCGCTTGGGATCATCGGCTCGGCCGTTTGGGCCGGGATGGGAATCGAGAGAAAGAGTTGCCCGGTCGCGACCAGGACCAAGAAGAACCGAGCCGTAGTTGTTTTCATGTTAAAGTTCATAGATTTGCCATTCGCGTGAAAGTTCAGTCGTTGCCGATTTATCGGTGTTTGGAAAGGGTTGGACGGCTCAGACTGAATAATCATCTGGCTTGTGCCTTTTGTATGCCTGTCACCCGAGCCTCGATCAAAACCGCTTCCGAATCGCGGTTTTTCTTGTGCAGGAGCGCGGCGTAATTTTCCAGCGGTTTGAGGACGGCTTTGTTATTGGGGCCGAACATCTTTTCGTAAATGGCGATTTGCCGTTGGTAAACTGCTTCCAATTCGGGATCGTGGCCCCATTTGGTGTAGAGAATGGCTTGGTCGGAGAGCATGGGTGAGAGCGCCACGCCGACCCCCTGGTATTTTTCGGTTCTCGCCACCAACCGACGGTAAAGCGGTTCAGCTTCCTGGTATCGGCCGTGGGCCAGGTAAAATCTGGCCAATTCCAGCAGGGTTTCCGCGGCTTCATCACTGTCCGGTCCCAACGCTTTCTCGGCGGTGGCGACGGTGTGCTGGTGGAGGGCTTCGGCTTCCGCAATCTTTTGCTCCTTCTCATATAGTGAAGCCAGCGTGGCCTGGGGTTTGAAGGAGTTGCGGTGTTTTGGGCTCAGGGATTTCTCCTGCAACCGGATCGAGTGTTTCAAAATGGCTTCCGCCCCCGCGTAATTTGTCTGGGCCAGATAGACGTTGACCAAGCGGCCCAGGCTGGCTTCGAGGGAGGGAGAGCCTTTAGCCGCTTGGTTCTCCACCATCTTCAGCGACTGCTTGAAATAGGACTCCGCCTCAGCCAACCGGTTTTGTCTGGCACACAGCATCCCGAGGCGGCTTAACGTTTCCAGCGTGCAAGCGTCGTTTGGTCGATAGATAACACGAGCGGCGTTGTCGCCACCCGGTGTGAAGCCGGGGCCTGGAATAGCTTCACCACCAAAGAGAGCAGTGTCGGTGCCCATGACGCCTCCGCCGACCACGGAGGTTTGGCAATGGAGCAGCACGCTCTTGAAAAGAGGTTCCGCGAGGGAATCCTTTTTCAGATCGTCATAAAGGGCGGCTCGATGGAACATGCAAATAACGGCGTAAGGATGATAGAGCCCCAGTTTCAACTCCAACGCTTCCTGGGCGCGGAGATAGGCTTTTTCCGCTTCGTCATTTTTGCCGAGTTTTTGGCAGACGGTGCCAAAGTCGATCAGGCAACCGGCTTCGGCGAGAAAATTGGGATCTTGTCGGCGCATCGTGGCGGCGCGGCGCAGCAACGGTTCGGCCGCGGAAAGGTTCTCGGTGGCGGCATAGAGGGCGCCGAGATCCTGGAGGCTGGCGGCCAGGCGATAATCAGTGGCATCGAATTTCTGCGCTTCATCCAGGGCGGCGCGAAAGAACGTTTCCGCTGCCTGAGCCTCACCTTCATCCCGCGCTTTCTTTCCCGCCGCGCGGTTCTTTTTCCAAGCTTTGACATTGGGCTTGGTGCGCACCTGGTTGACCGACCCGGTGTCTGGGACCGCATCCGCGGCACGAGCTTGTAGGGTGGGTGAAGCAAAAAGCAACGAAGCAAAACTAAGTGCGAGGAGCAGTCGACCCGAGGGCAGATGGCGGTGAATCATTTTTGAAAAGGTGTGATTTATTGAAGCGGTTCGGGCAGGGCGGGTTCGCGCGGTTCTGTTTCACGCCGGGCTTACTTTGGCTGCTTCAATATTCAAGCGCCTGTTGTAGCGTCCCGATGGGCATTGGCAAGTCTCAAACGTAGGCGGGGTCTCCTGGCGGGGATAACATCAGCGAGCTTTGTCTAATCAATCGCATGATCGCTGTTTGGCCGGCCAGAGATGACTTGCCTCCAACACCCGGTCCAATGGGCTGCTGTGAACCTGGGGGGGCGGGAGGTTTAATAATTGCTGTTCGAGGATTTTATTGATGCCGGCAAACATAACTTCGGCAGGCCAACGCTTCGCACCTTGGTTGCGCAAGCCGCCACGCCGAGGAATCGGATCAATCAAAATCCGAACAGCTCATGAAATAGTTACAGCGGGGACAGCGCAGCTTGCAGCGTTCGTTATGCAGTTCGTGGCTGCAGCGGGGGCACCACCGCCAGTATTCGCCGGACGAGTCCCCGGCGGACAGGGGGCAGGCTTCAGCTGCGTGTTTGGGTTCGCGCTCGGCTCTGGGGTTGGCTTCAACTTGCACTGGAGTTTTGTAGAGTTGTGACATGCGTTGGCAAGTCTCAAAGGCGGTCGTATATTCAAAGATGTTTTGCTGCAACTGGGGCTTACACACCAAATGACATCTTCCCTGGCATGTCTTATAGAGGAGTGGTATTGCGGTTCGGTCCTGCCGGGTGAATTATAATGGGAATTGAATATGTTTCGCTGGTTTGAACATGGACGGGTATATCGTCCCACCAAGGAGTGGGAAGCTTCGGGGGCCGAGGTGGGCCGCCCGTGGGAAGACTTTTATTTCGACGCCACGGACGGGGTGCGCCTGAACGGCTGGTTTTTTTCGGCGGTGGCGGATTCACCGCGCAGCCAAAAGGTTCTGCTGGTCTGTCATGGCAACGGGGGGAACGTGAGCCACCGCGTGGAGCTTTGCCGGGTGCTCTTGCGAACCGGGATGAACGTGATGGTTTTTGATTATCGGGGGTATGGACGCAGTCACGGCCGGCCGGACGAGGAGGGGACGTATCGCGACACCCAAGCCGCCCATCGCTGGTTGCAACAGCGCGGCTTTGAGGCGCCAAACATCATAACGTATGGGGAATCGCTGGGGGGCGGCATCGCCAGTGAACTGGCATTGCGCGAAGTGATTGGCGGCCTGGTTTTGCAATGCACGTTTACCAGCATCCCGGACCTCGGCAGGGAATTCTATCCCTGGCTGCCGGTGCGCTGGCTGAGCACGATCAAGTACGACACCTTGAGCAAGTTGTCGCGGGTGAAGGCGCCGGTGCTGGTCATGCACAGCCGCAATGACCGCATGATCCGATTTCATCATGCCGAGCGGAATTTTGCGGCGGCGAACGAACCCAAATTGTTCTGGGAAACCAACGGCGATCACAACTACTCGCTCTCGGCGGATCATGAACGGTGTTGGGAGGGGTTGGAGAAATTTTTGGAAATGCTGGGGGAAGCCCCGGGGCGGGCGACGGCCGTGGTGAAATAGGTGGTGGCGAGCGCGGGGGGCGGTTTCTTCAATCGGATAGGAAACGCTCCGGTTATGCTTGAAGATTAGCAAGTCAGCTACGTGCCGCGATCACCCCCGCCCAATTCCTCCTGGCTTGGCAACCGACCCGTCTTCTTCTCAAACTCCTTAATTGCGTGGACGCAGTCCTTCATATCGGCAAGCTCCATCTTGTTTTTGTTGATCTGTTTCCCGCTCAGGAGAAGAAGCAGCGAAATAAGGCTGAAAAGCACGGCAAGCGCGAGGCAAACGAATCGTAGTGCGGTCTTCATGTTCAGGTGGTCCAGAGGGTGTCTCGATCCCATTACTGCTCCGAAAGAAAAATCTTAGCAACTCACGCAATGGGCCACAACTGCTATAGCTCCCTAAAACCTCCTGCTTTGGGACTGCTAATGATGACCGCCGCTGAAACCTCTGGAGGGCATGCTCCAAACTTTGCAGGCCGTACCGGGCATCACGAAATGTGCTTGAGTTTCGGCGGGGGTTAGGACGAAAATGTCAGCGCCGACAACGAGCGCCGGGGCGGTGTGCCGCGGGCTGCCACGGCAAAACTGGGAACCCCCATTATCATGTCATACGCCGTGATGCAAAAAACCCTGGAGCCACCCACGGTGGAGCAGCTCAAGGGCGCGTTTCGCGGCATACCGGGGTTGACGCCGATGGACGCGTACACGCTGGGCAAGGACGCGTTTGGGATCCTGGTAAAGCACTTTCCCCTGGAGAGGGCCTCGGCTTTGCAAGCGGCGCTGGCGGCGCAAGGCATCGAAACTGAGGTTGTGGATGAAGCCAGCTTGCCGGAAATGCCCCCGGGGCGGCATGTGAACTGTCTGGCGTGCACGCCGGAGGCGTTGATGGTTTCCGATCCGCTCGGCCGGAGCTTTCCTCTGGAATGGAAAAACATTTTGCTGATTGCCGCCGGGAAAGTTCCGGTGGTGGAATTCAAGCAAGCGCAGACTGCGACTTATGTGCCGCAGAACAACTCCACCTCTCCGGCGATCGATACAATCATTCATGATCCCTTTTTTGGATTGGGGATCCCGAGCGCACGCGCAACGCCCGCCACCTCGGTCGATTTTCAAACGAAGGAGAGCCGGCCGGAACGGTTGCTCCTGGAGGTGGTGATCAGCCGCGCGGCACTGCGTTACAGCGTGGAGGCGGACAGATCGGCGCCGCAACTGTTTCAATATCTGGGTGAACGGCGGACGAACAATCTGGTGAAGAATTTCGGAATCTTAATCCAAGATTTGACGAACCATGCGCCGCAGGCTGCGATCAACCGGGGTGCTTACTATTTGCGGGAGAATGCGCCGGAGCCACTGACCTACCCGAGCAAGAACGCTTTTTACGAGGAAATCATCTGGCTGCTGTGGCAATTGGCGCGCAACGAATCGGCGCCAGGGTGACCTATACCAGTTTTCAGCCGGGCGGCCAGGCGAGGGGGCGACCGCCGAGGATGTGACAGTGCAGGTGCGGAACGGATTCGCCGGCGTCCGGACCGTTATTGATGACGAGCCGGTAACCGCTCTCCTTCAAGCCCAGCTTGTTCGCGACTTCCACGGCCTTGAGCAACAAGTGGCCCAGCACCTTTTCGTCTTCCGGTTGGGCGTCGCTGATGCGGGGAATAGGCTTCTTGGGCACGATGAGGACATGGACAGGCGCGTGCGGTTTGAGGTCGCGGAAGGCGAGGACCTGGTCGTCTTCGTAAACAATGTTCGCCGGGATTTCCCGGGCGATGATTTTTTCAAAGAGTGTCATAAACTTGAAGTGTAATGATCAGCAAGTCAGGGTGATCGTGCGTTCCTTTTCGGCAATCCGCATTTTGCACTCTACCTGCTGCCGGCTTACTTCACAACCAGGGCGCAGTTGGTGCCGGCATTCTCGCGGAACATGCAGGTGCGCAGGAATTCCACAATTTGATCCTGCAAGGTCTGACAGCGGCTGGTCCAGCGGCGGGCGCCGGTCAATTGCTTGACGCAGCCGCGCAAACCCTGAAAGCAGAGCAGTTGCGGGGATTGTTGCAGTTGCGCGCGCAACTCGTCGCGCAAGCGCGGAAAGAAAAAGAGTTCGCAGCCTTTGCCCGACTCGGCGACCAACTCGCACAGGTCCGACTTCACCACCAACGGGGTGGGGTCAAGGTTCGCGTCCGTTGATGAGGCGTCCAGCTTGAAGCCGCGCAGGACGCGTTCCAAGGCCAGGGAAAACTCGGCCACGGTCACCGATTCGCGGCCCAGCTCGTCGCGGAAATAATGGAACACGGCGGCGGCGGCGTGCTTGATGAATTCCTGGTCAAAGTCGGTGGCGGTGTCGCCCATCAACTCGACCGAAATCATTTCGGCGGAATAGGGGACGCCTTCCCCGGTGGCAGTCCGAAACACGAGGCAATCTTCGGCCAATAAGATCATGGGGTGTTTTCCTCCAATTTTTTGACTTCCTGCACAAAGTCGGTGGCTTCCTGGAACCGCCGATAAACGCTCGCGAAGCGAACGTAAGCCACCTCGTCGATGTCCCGCAAACCGGCCATCACCCGCTCGCCGATGACCGACCCGGGCACTTCCCGCTCATACTTGTCCGCGATTTCGTTGACGATTTTCTCCAGGAGATCCTCGATGACCTGCGGGCTCACCGGGCGTTTCTGAAACGCCTTTTTGAGACCCGAATGCAATTTTTCCCGGGAGAACTCCTCGCGCCGGCCATCGCGCTTGATGACCATAAGGTCCTCTCGCTCAATCTCCTCGTAGGTGGTAAAGCGATGTCCGCAGGCGATGCATTGGCGACGTCGGCGGATGGTAGCGCCCTCGCGGGAGGCGCGAGAATCAATGACCTTATCGTCCTGACAACCGCATTTTGGGCAACGCATGGGAAACTCCGCCACATCTAATAGTGGTAATTCTGTCTTAACACACTAAATATAGTAGAGTCAAGAGAAGGTGAATTAATGATGAAAGCTCCTTGCTCCAACTCTCCCCACGCCCTCTGCCCCCTTCCGGGCCGATGAATGCGAGCTTGCGACTGGGGCGCTATCGCAGGGTTTGGCGCATCCGGTCGGCCAGTCACAATCATTACTCTATTCGCCGACAAAGTAGATTCCGGGCCGCCACGGGATGATGGTTCTGGTTCCGTTGGTTGGGGTGGCGAGCGAAGGGGCGCCCACGACGAGGAACGGCTCGCCTTTTGACATACCGAATATCGCGACCGAAGGATCCCCAGTGAGAATGTGCATGCCGTGGTCATACTCTCCAACTTTTTTGAGTCCGGATGGAAAGTTCGTGCCTTCGCTAAAGTTCCCGCCGTAGTAATCAAGGAAATGCGTGGTCGTGCCCGAATACTGGGCCAGCAGATTGGTCGCCCATCGCTGCAACTCCATTGGCTCCACATTTTTCTTCACCTGGCGCTCAAGGATTTTTAGCTCCAACCATGGTCTCAATGGGGACCGGACATAGATCACCAAAAGGGCGATGGGACAGAGAATTACGGCCAGAATGACCATTACATTTCGTGGTGCTCTCATTGACCAGTTGGTATCATACATCAGCAGTCGGTAAATTGCAGCACAAAGCCGCAGCTTTTTGAGTGACCGTCCAAGTGAAATTCATAGGCGAATGCGGTGACCCTTTCCTGGCTGGCACGGTTGGTTGGCCACTAAAAAGCCCCTCTCTCCGGCTCTCTCCCCGCGACTTCGCTGCGGGGCGAGAGGGATGAAGGCGATGGTTAGCAGCCCATGCGGCGTGGAACCGCCACGCCTTTGTCGCGAAGCGAGAGGTGTTGGGTGGCAAGCGGCTCAGGTCGCGGCGTTATTGCGCGTTCGTCGCTGGGTGTCCGGCGACGCGGATTGCCCCACTCTGCGCTTGCGCAATTCACAGCACCGCACAATGGCCTTGGTGGGATCGGACATCTGCCCCTGGTCCGCAACGGAACTGCTGGTTGACGGTTTTACGCTCATATGACTGTTGGAGCGTAACCCGTGCCAAGGGATTTCAGGGCGAGAGGGGGGCAAAATCAGGCTGAAAACGGGTGTTTTGCACGGATTCGGCGTTCTGACAGGGCAATTTTCGCGCATTGTGCGTAAAGAAGGCGCAATGCGGCCCGCTCCGGCGCCGGTGGTGTCACGGACTGACTACCCGGTAGAACAGTTGCGCTGCGTTTGGATCAACGGGGTCGAGGAATTCCATGGTCGGCAAGGTGTTCGTGAAACTTAGGCTGTCCGACCAAGCGGAGAGCGTGGCCGAGGTTTGGAGGCGGTAAGCGCGGCCGACCTCGCCGGAAATGAGCAGGTCCATGGCGTTGGAAGCACTGTTGCGGCTGGCGACCATCACCGCCGGAGCCACCGGGTCCGACTGATAAGTCCCGCTCCTTCCGACACCCACAAACGTTCCTTTGCCGAAGGCGAAGCTTTCCATGGACACGCCGGCCAAGGCCGGACGCTTTTTCCACGCGAAGCCGTTGGTGGTGGTGAGAATGCCGTTGGTAAGATAGCTGCGCGCGACCAAGAACGTGCCGTTGCCGAAGCAAATGTCCGATCCGACCATGATCGGCAACCCCCCCGGTGGTAGAACAACGACGTTGTTGGTATCGACAACGGAGACCCAATTGGTGGCGAGACTGTTGGTGGTCACGCGGGGCCAACCTTCCCAGCCGACCAGCGTGAAGGTTTTGTTGCCATACACAATCCCCGTCGCGACTTGGTCGGAGAAGCCGACATACTGCCAGTTGAGACCGTCAAAACTCCGGAGGATGTCCCAGCCAAATTGCGTCCCACCGGCGGTTATGAGCCAGCCGCCGCCAGCGGCAACCGGGCCCGTATAATAAGCGCCCTGACTGCCATCCGGCGGGCCGGCCTGGCCGCCGGTCAGGGGGAAAGTGCCGGTCATCCAGTTCGTGCCGTCCGAGGAGGTGAAAGAGTTTCCACCACTGACTGAGCTACGGGTGGCCACCGTCACAAATTTGGAACCGTTCCAGACTACGTCATTCAGATCGCCGAGATTGGCGCCCAAGGCCCAGTCGGTTCCGTTGGTGGAGGTCAGGACGCCGGAGGAGCCGACGATGACGAACGGGGGAACAATGTTGGGCGAGGTCAAACCGGTCCTGAAGGCCACGCCTCGGAGGGTGGCGGCGGTGCCTGAGCTGCGCGCGGTCCAGTTGGCGCCGTCAGGCGAGGTCATGATCTTGCCGTTCGAGCCAAGTCCGATAAACAGTCCGCCCGTGAACCGCACCCGGGTCAGCGGCGTGGCGTTGCGGAGATGCCAGTGATCGAGCGCCTCCTGTGCTTCGGCCAAGCCGATGGAGAGAAGCGTCATGGCCACTAAAACCAATGCTTTCATAATGTTTGCCGGGGCTGAATGGGTTGCAATGATAGACGATTGTAGGCTTCTCGTGTGCGAATTGCAAGTGTGGAGTGGAAAAACTCCAGCAGATGGCCCAACCCGCTTATGTTGCGATGATCAGTCAGCGACGGACCTTTGAGCTTCGGCACCAGACGCGCTTGCCTCGATGAAAGAGCGGCGGAGATGGTTCCGCTTAAGGGAACCAACCGGCCCTGTAAGCTTGTCAGGAATTGGACGACTTTACTTTTGTCAACAACTCTGCTCCGCTCGTCGGATGAAATGTTACGCTTTCTTCCGTCTGCTCGGACTGGCGATGTTGACCGTGCTGGTTCCCCGGCAAGGTTCGGCTGGCAATTTTTCCTTCACCGGCCACTTCACCCAGGACGACAACGTCCAATGGTTCACCTTTACCATCACCAATCCCATGCCGGCCAATGCCCGCGCCACCGTCCGCACCTGGTCTTATGCCGGAGGCACGAATGCCGCGGGACAGATCATTCCGGCCGGCGGCTTTGTCCCGGCCCTCGCCATATTTGAAACCACCAACTTCTTCAGTGCCATCGTGCAGGACGTCACGGGCGGCACCATCGGAAACGACCCCCTGCACCGCGCTCCCGACCCCGTGACCGGCTACGCCTTGGATTCCTATCCCGTCGATACGCCCTCCGATGATCCCAATCCCGG
>JAQGOT010000525.1 GCA_028293465.1 Pedosphaera sp.
GAGGAACTTTCGCCCGATCTCGATGAGGCGCTGAATCAACTCAAGGACGACGATCGCCAGGCTCTTCTGCTGCGATTCTTTGGGAGCAAGACCATGCGCGATGTCGGAGCGGCGCTGGGGGTGAGCGAGGACGCCGCCAAGATGCGGGTGAGCCGGGCGGTGGACCGCTTGCGGACGCAACTGGGCGTGCGTGGCGCGGCTTGCACGGCTGCGGTGCTGGGGACAATCCTGGCCGAGCGTTCGGTTGAGGCCGTCCCGGCGCAACTGGTTTCCCAATTGGCGGCGGTGAAGTTGCCGCAGCCCGCGGTCGTGGCCGGGACCACCGGGCCGCTCGGCATGTTGCGGCAAACCTCGAAGTTCAACCTGGCTGCGAGCGCGTTGGTGCTGGTGTTGATTGGTGCCGGCGTGATTCATCTGGCCCGGTCTTCGACTGCGCCAGCTCCCCAAGTGGCGGTGGCAGGCCCAAACCCAGGCGCGGACAGCAACGCAATCGGAATTGCCCGCCGGAAGCAATTTGATCCCGGCGGTTTCAACCCGGCCGAGGCTGCGCCCTCGAAACCCGTCAAAATCTTGTTCCACGTTTTGGATGCCGAATCGGGAGTCGGGCTGGCCAACGTCAAAATTCAGGCTGCCTACTTCGGCGCGGGAGGAATCGATGAGGGTCACGACGTGCTCACGGACCACGATGGTGTTGCGGCTATTCCGCAGCCGGACGATCCAACGAAGAATCGCGGCCCCAATGTGTTCGTAACCGCGGAAGGGCATGTTCCCAAAGTGGTGGCATTTCGCGAACCCACGGTGCCGACCGATTACACCATGAAACTCGATCCGGCAAAAACCGCGGCTGGCTTGGTGGTGGATGAACAGGGCTTGCCGGTGGCCGGGGTGGAAATCCTGATACAAGGGCCGGGAAGTAAGCCGGGCCAGTCAGAGAACGTGGATTTCCAGACCTGTCCCGTTACCAACCGCGACGATGGAAGCTGGAGTTGCAGCTACATTCCCAAGGATTATACGAACGAGATCCGGTTCATCCTGAAAAAGCAGGGCTACTCGGTAACGTTTCCGATGGTGCCGGTGGCCAAAGTTGATTTGAGCAAGCTGGTGCTCGTGATCGAGCGTGGGTTTACCGTCACCGGAAAGATCGCAGACTCGCAAAGCCGCCCGATTGTCAATGCCCGCATCCAGACCAGTGACGGTAACCCCATCAAGCGGCAATCGACCAAGACGGATGAGCAGGGTATCTTTACGCTGGTCGGAGTACCCGGTCACATTGGGGCAAATGGGCTTTATCAGGATCCACCGCTTGAAACCAACGCCAGCGGTGGCGTCATCATTCGGGGAATGACCCCGGATGGCCGGTTGCACGTGGATCTGGCGGTGCAGGCTGAAGGTTTTGCGCCGCAGGCCAGCACGTTGGATTTGGCCGACCCGACCAACGTTGCCAATTTCATCCTGCTATCCGGAAACATTTTTCGTGGGCGGGTGGTGGATGAGGCAGGTGACCCGGTTCCGAACGCCGTTGCCCGGACGGATTGGGATTTCAAAAACCAGCTTGAGCGGCGGTTCGACTGGACCTCGCATACCGATGGGAACGGCCAGTTCGAATGGGCCTCGGCACCTGCGGGCGAGATTTGCTACTGGTTTGAAGCGGACGGCTACAGCGCGATTCGTTGTGAGCGTCTCGCGGCCGACGGCAGCGACCACGAAATCACGCTCAAACGATTACCAAGCGGCCAAGTCAGGTGAGGCAGGGGTGGGGAGATTTGAAAGGTTGAAAGGGCCGATCTTATAATTGTGAAAGCATGCCTTCATGAGCTCTTCACCAAGGCGGTCAGCTTGCGCGTCACTCCCTGCCATTCTCATTTCCAGGACTGATCCTTCCGTTTTCATTTCACTCCAGCCTCGCCTGGCCGCTCGCCGGTGAGGGAGCAATCCAGTCGAACGTGGCACGCGTGGAACCATCGCTCATCACCACGCCGCGCGGGTGGAACGGGATGCCGCTGGCGTGCGTCTGGTTGCCGCATTGGATCGCCACCACCCCCCACTCCGTGACCGGCCGCACCTCGCCGGGCTCGGAGACGCCGTTGCCATTCAGGTCCCGCCACAACGAGAGCCCGCGCAATTCGGAGCCTGTCAACGTGCCGTCCCCGTCATCGTCCAGCGCGGAGAGGGCGGCATAGCCATCCCGCCAGAAAATCCAGAAGGTCACGCTGCCGAACATCTGGAGACCGGAGATGATGCGCCCGCTGCCGTCGTGATCGAACACCAGCCACGCCGCCCTGGGCGTGATCCAGCCCCAGCGTCTTTGGGCACCGCTGCCGTCGAGGTCGAACGCCACGTTGGCGGCGGGATTCACCAACGCTGCCAGCGGCGTGTTCGGTTCCAGCGCAACCAGGATCGGGGTGACCACCCGCGGCAGGGTGAGCAAGAGTTTGCGATCCTGCTGCAGTTGGGCGATCTCCTTGGCATCCTTCACCGGGTCGAGCAGTTTCAGAAGATAGCCGATGATCTCATTGGAGTAGCACGGCCCCGGGCCGAGGCTTCCCTTCAAGGGTGGTGTGGTCATCGGATTTTTCTGCGCACGGATTTGGTCCCAGGACCAGCCAACCTGTTCCTCGAAGGTCGCTCCACCGCCCACCTCCCGTTTCCAGGCAAGCTGTAACGCCCTCCGATACGCTTTGATCGCCTCCGGCTTCCGGCCGGCCTCGTCGAGACACCAGGCCAGTCCAAGATGGATCGGCAATATCAACCACTGCTGCGCTGAAGCATTCGTTCCCTGGAACACTCGGTCGGCCGCGCGCTGATAGTAGGCAATCGCGTTCGTCAGGTGCTGCCTCGCGGCACCCTGCCTTTGCGGATCAGCGGGCGGGGTGACCTTCTCCGGCACGCCAGTATCGGATCCCGGAAAAGTGAACACTGGTCGCAGATCATTCGTCGAGACATTCACCATCGCGAGATTCGTGGCGTAAGCCATCGAGTGGACCCGGCCGAGATCATAAAGCGTGGCCACGTCGTTGCTGTTCCGGGCGAGGCGCTGCTGGAGGTTCAGCAGCACGCGGTCGATCGGCACCGTTTGGAGTTGCTGCCGCATGAACATGGCCTGGGCGCCGCCGAGGCAGACCAGGAACAACACGAGGGCGGGTAGGATGAATCGAGCCTTCATGCTCCAAAGTATGTCGCCCCGCCGTCCGCCGCGCAAGCCATGCGGAGACCTCAGGGCTGAAAACTGAAACTTGAAACTGAAGGACTCCGGCTATCGACCATCAACTCTCAACTATCAACCCTCCCGTTCTCCCAATCTGGTAAGGTTCTGTTCACGCAAGGGACTGGCTTTTTCGTTTGTGGTCCTTGCTTTTCCGCAATGCCCCGCAATATTGCTCCAATGAAAGTACAGATTCAAAATTGTTACTCTGCGGGGCAATAATGCATGGGTCGCCTTCGAATCGGCTTGGATGCCGAAACCGGTGAATGATAAAGCGTTACAAAGAAGCGGATTCTAAGGCGCGCGCGGGGACGGCGGAAGCGTTGCGCCAAGGTGAGGAGCGTTTTCGCCTGTTGATGGATGAGGCCAAGGACTCCGCCATTATCATCCTCGACCCAGAAGGACACATTATTGACTGGAATGCAGGCGCCCAACGCTTGAAGGGTTACCGGGCCGAGGAAATCCTCGGGGAGCACTTCTCGCGCTTTTATGTCCCGGAAAACGTTGAACGCGGCAGGCCCGCTTGGGCACTGGAGCGGGCGGCGGCCACCGGACGGGTTGACGATGAGGGCTGGCGAGTGCGCAAGGACGGGTCCCGTTTTTGGGCCGATGTGGTGATCACCGCGTTGCATGATCAATCAGGCAAGTTGATCGGCTTTTCCAAACTGGTGCGCGACCTCACCGAACGCAAACTGGCGGAGGAGGCGTTGCTGGCCGATGACGAAAGGCTGCGGGCGTTGGCCGAGACGGCAAGTGATGCCATCATCTCCAAGGACGTCTCCGGAATCATCACGCAATTCAACCCCGCCGCAGAGCGAATCTTCGGTTATGCCGAGGCGGAGATTTTGGGACAACCGATCACGTTACTCACGCCAGCAAGATTCCGGGCCGCCTGGGCTGCGGATCGGCAACGGTTTCTCACCTCCGGGGATATTGGCTCGATTGGAAAAACGATCGAGATGACGGGGTTGCGAAAGGATGGGACTGAGTTTCCCGCGGAACTTTCAATTTCTGCGTGGAGGTCCTCTGCGGGCACTTTTTTTACCTGCATCCTGCGTGACATCACGGAAAGAAAACGGGTGGAGGCGCAGTTGCAACAGACCCTTTCGCTGTTAAGCGCCGCCCTGGAATCCACGGCCGATGGCATCCTCGTGGTGGATCTTGCCGGAAAGGTGGTCAGCCATACCCGGAAATTCGCCACCCTGTGGCGGATTCCCGAAGGTCTCCTGGCCACCAGGGATGATTCCAAGCTTCTGAATTTTGTGCTCGACCAATTGGCGGACCCGGAGGCTTTTCTGCGCCAGGTGCGTGAATTGATGAGCCATCCCGAAGCCGAGAGTCAGGATGAATTGCGCTTCAAGGACGGCCGGATATTCGAACGCAATTCGCAACCCCACCGCGTGGGGGATCAAATTGTGGGCCGGGTCTGGAGCTTCCGTGATGTGACCGCACGCAAACGGACCGAAGAAGCATTGCGGTTGGCCAAGGAACAACTCGACCAATACGCACATGAACTGGAAAACCGCGTGGCCGAACGCACTGCCAGCCTGAAAGGAACCATCCGGTCCTTGGAAGGAGTCCTGTATCATGTGGCCCACGATCTGCGCGCACCGCTGCGGACCCTGTCCGGCTTCACCCGATTGCTCACGGAAACCCAGGCTTCCCGGCTGGATGCCGAAGGCAGGGATTTCGCGGAACGGATCGTCGCCGCCGCCACCCACATGGACCGCCTCATCCTGGATTTGCTGGCTTATGGCCGCCTGGGACATATGCGCCCAGCCATCTGCCCGGTGGAGTTGGAGTGGTCCATTGACAGCGTGCTGCTCCAGATGGCCCGGCAAATCGCCGCCAAAAACACCCAGGTGCGCGTGGACCGGCCGTTGCCGGCGGTGCGGGCCGACCCCGCGCTGTTGAAACTGGTATTGGCCAATCTGCTGCAAAATGCCCTCACCTATGTGGCTCCACGAGTCGTGCCGCGCGTCCGCTTTCGGGCGGAGCAACGCGGCACCCGCGTCCGGCTCTGGGTCGAGGACAACGGCATCGGCATTGATCCGGCATATCGCGAGCGGGTCTTCCGCGTATTTGAGCGCCTGCATGCGGAGGGAGAATACTCCGGCACCGGCATTGGCCTGGCCCTGGTCGCAACAGCCATGGAACGCATGGACGGAGGCGCGGGCGTGGAACCCAACCCCAGCGGCGGCAGCCGCTTCTGGCTGGAATTGGAGCGAGCGGTGCATGAATAATTTTATCCTAACAAAAGGGTCCTATAATTTTGAAAGCATGCCTTCATGAGCCTTTCAACAAGGGGCCAGCTTGCGCCGGAGGCTTGCCAGTTTCCGCCCCGGGTTTGCCCTGCATCCGGCGGAGCGCCCGCGCCCACCCACGTGTAATGGCCCATGCCCAGCCGCTCGCTCACCCAGCGCAACGGCACGGTGGTCCGCTCCCGCAGCCATCACGCCAGCAGCACCTTCTCTGACGCGCTTTTGGGCAGTTGCGCCAGCTCTTTTTCACTCACCCCGAGCAAACCCAGGGCCTGCGCCAAGCCCGCTTCGGCCGCCCCTCCCCATACGCCCGTTTGGCCTCTCCACTCTGGGATTGGGCCTGCCGCCCCGCTAGCTTTTGGCGCGGTTTGATAGCAGGCTTGTGGCTTCCAGCGCGGGCATGTTACGTTCGTTCCATGGATGCCGCCGATTGGGTGAATCTCAGTGACGACGAGTTGCTGGAGCGAAAAATCTCCCAGCTCGGCCTGAAGCTGGAGGGGACCGAACTTCAACCGCTCATCAGCCAGCTTTACGACGAGCTTTCCCAGAAAGGCCTGGCTTTCCACCCGCCGTGCCACGTCGGCGATGAATGGTTTGTGCCGGTCGGCATCCCGGCGATTTTCATCCCGTTTTTTCTGGTGAACGATCGCCTCCGCAAACTGGAACGGAAGATCATTTTGGAAGTGGAGGGCGAAACGCCGGAGTGGTTCATGCGTTTGATCCGCCACGAGGCCGCGCATGCGTATTCCTACGCCTATCAACTCTACCGGAAGAAGAGATGGCAGCAGACCTTCGGCCTGGCATCGACCGAGGAAACGGAGTTTTACCGACCGCGGCCCTACAGCCGTTCCTACGTGGTGCATCTGGATGACTGGTACGCGCAAAGCCATCCGGATGAGGATTTCGCCGAGACCTTCGCCATCTGGCTCACGCCGGGACTCGACTGGCGCGGGCGTTACAAGGGGTGGAAGGCGTTGCATAAGCTGGAATACCTTGATGAGCTGATGCGTTCGCTCGCCGGCAAGCCGCCGGTGCATCAACCCGCGTATCGCGTGGCCGACCTGGATTGTCTCAACATCAAGCTCAAGACTTTTTACGCGCGCAAGCGGAAGCTTTATGAGGATCTTTATCCCGACTTCTACGACAACGATCTCAAGCAACTCTTCGCCGCGGGACCGGAGGTGACCGGTCGGCTCAAGGCTTCCGCGTATCTGCGGCAGCGCCGACGGCAGTTGATGGAATCAGTCTGCCAGTGGACCAACGAGAAAAAATATCGCGTGAACAAATTGCTGGCGCGGTTGATTGAGCGTTGCGACCAGCTCGACCTGTATATTAAGATAGATGACGCGGAACAAAATCTGCAGGTGTCCGCCTACATCACCACGTTGGTGATGAACTATCTGTTTACCGGCAAATTCAAACGCACCAAGTAATTAGTGAAACGCAAACTCAAAGTCCTCGCGCTGTTCGACGCCATCGCGCCCACGACGCTTAACCAGGACCTCAGCGCGGAATTCAAGACCGATGATTGGAAGACGGAGGCCAACGTCCTCGCGGCGCTCGGTGAACTCGGCCACACCACGGAGCACCTGGCGATTTTTGACGACCTCGATCTCCTCCAGCAAAAGACGCAGAGCTTCGCGCCGGACGTGATTTTCAACCTGGCCGACCAGTTCAAGAACAACCGCTCGTTCGATCAGCACATCGTTTCGTTCCTGGCCATGCGGGGCCTGCCGTTCACCGGTTGCGGGTCCACCGGGTTGACCCTTTGCAAGCACAAGGGGATTTCAAAGAAAATCCTCAGCTATCATCGCATCCATGTCCCCGAGTTCGTGACCATCGCCCGCGGCAAGCGCATCGTCCGACCCAAACGGCTCAAGTTCCCCATCCTGGTGAAGCCGCTGAAGGAGGAAGCCTCCTACGGCATTTCGCAGGCGTCGTTTGTTGAGACCGACGAGCAATTCAAGGAACGCGTCCAGTTCATCCACGAGAAGCTGGATTCTGACGTCATCGCCGAGGAGTATATCGCCGGCCGGGAATTATACGTGAGCATGCTGGGGAACCACCGGTTGCAGGTCTTTCCCATCCGCGAACTGGTCTTCAAGGAAGTGCCGCCCGACGAGCCGAAGATCGCCACGTTCCGGGCGAAGTGGGACGAGGATTACCGGAAGCGTTGGGGGTTGCAGAACCAGTTCGCGGAAGGACTCGATCCCGCGCTGGTGGCCAGCATCGAACGAACGTGCAAACGCATCTACCACCTGCTGACCATTGACGGCTATGCGCGCGTGGACCTGCGGGTCACAGCGAACAACGAGGTTTATTTTATCGAAGCCAATCC
>JAQGOT010000153.1 GCA_028293465.1 Pedosphaera sp.
GTCATCGAGGCCATTCACCGGCAGTATCTGGAAGCGGGGGCGGATATTGTTGAAACGAACACTTTTAATTCGCAGGCCATTTCACTCGCGGATTATGGAATGGAATCGCTGGCGTACGAGCTGAATGTGGCTGCGGCAGAAATCGCCCGCCGCGCTGCGGATGGAGTGATGGCGGCGCAACCGGGCCGGGTCTGTTTTGTCGCCGGAGCCATCGGGCCAACAACCAGGACTTCGTCGATTTCCACGGACGTCAACAGCTCGGCGTCGCGCGGGACGACTTACGACGCGTTGGTAGCCGCATATTATGACCAAGCCAAGGGGCTGATGGACTGTGGCGCGGATGTGATGCTCGTGGAGACCATCTTCGACACGCTTAATGCCAAAGCCGCATTTTTCGCAATCGAGAAACTTTTTGCAGAACGCGGCATCCGGCTGCCGCTGCTCGCTTCGGTAACCTTTATCCAAGCGGGGAGCAATCGTGGTGTCACCGGACAAACGGTGGAGGCGTTCTGGAATTCCATCTCGCACGTGCCATTGTTGAGCGTCGGGATGAACTGCGCGTTGGGCCCGAAAGAAATGCGGCCGCTCATCGAGGAATTGGCGAATCTGGCCCCGATTTATGTCAGCTGCTATCCGAACGCGGGCCTGCCGAATCCTTTGTTGCCGACCGGTTTTCCGGAGACGCCAGAAACCTTGGCACCACAATTGCGCGACTGGGCTCAGAATGGCTGGTTGAACCTGGTGGGTGGTTGCTGCGGCACCACCCCGGCGCACATCAAGATGATCGCGGAGGCGGTGCGTGACCTGCCCCGCCGCGACCCGACCAAAATCGAACCTTATACAAGGTTAAGCGGCTTGGAGGCTTTGACGCTGCGGCCCGACACCAATTTTGTGAACATCGGCGAGCGTGCGAACGTCACGGGTTCGCCCAAGTTCGCCAAGCTGATCCTCGCGGGCCAATATGAGGAGGCGTTGGCCATTGCGAAGCAGCAGGTCGAGAACGGCGCGCAGATCATCGACATCAACATGGACGAGGGCATGCTTGATTCCGAGAAGGCGATGACGCACTTCCTGAATCTCATTGCCTCCGAGCCGGACATCGCGCGCGTGCCGATCATGATCGACAGTTCGAAATGGTCGGTCATTGAGGCGGGGTTGAAATGCGTGCAGGGCAAGGGCGTGGTCAATTCCATCAGCCTGAAGGAAGGCGAAGCGAAATTCATCGAGCACGCCCAACTCGTCAAACGCTATGGCGCCGCGGTGGTGGTGATGGCTTTTGACGAGGCCGGACAGGCGGATACGATTGAGCGCAAGGTGGAGATCTGCACTCGGGCCTACAAGATCTTGACGGAGACGGTTGGGCTCCCGCCGCAGGACATTATCTTTGACCCCAACATCCTCACCGTGGCGACGGGCATGGAGGAGCATAATAATTACGCGGTCAATTTCATTGAAGCGACGCGCCGTATCAAGGCCACCCTGCCCCACTGCAAAGTGAGCGGCGGCGTCAGCAACATTTCCTTTTCGTTCCGCGGCAACAATGCGGTTCGCGAAGCCATGCACTCGGCGTTTCTTTATCACGCGATCAAAGCCGGCATGGACATGGGCATCGTCAACGCGGGCATGCTCGAAGTTTACGAGGAAATCCCGAAGGAACTGCTCGAACTGGTGGAGGACGTTCTGTTGAACCGTCGTCCGGATGCCACGGAGCGGCTGATCAAATTTGCCGACTCCGTCAAACAAAAGGGCAAGGTCGAGGTGGTTGAGGATGCGTGGCGCAGCGGCACGGTGGAAGAACGCCTCAGTCACGCCTTGGTCAAAGGCATCGTCGATTACATTGATCTGGATACCGAAGAAGCCCGGCAAAAATATCCCAAGCCCCTCTCGGTGATTGAAGGACCGCTCATGGCCGGAATGAGCGTGGTGGGCGATTTGTTCGGTGCCGGGAAGATGTTTCTGCCGCAGGTCGTCAAGAGCGCGCGCGTGATGAAGAAGGCGGTGGCTTATCTGCTGCCGTTCATGGAGGAAGAAAAGCGCAAATCGGGCGGCGGCCAGGCCCAGGGAAAGATCCTGATGGCCACCGTCAAAGGCGATGTGCATGACATCGGCAAGAACATTGTCGGCGTCGTACTCGGCTGCAATAATTACGAGGTCATTGATCTGGGCGTGATGGTGTCGTGCGAAAAAATCCTCGCGACCGCGAAGGAGAGGAACGTCGATATCATCGGCATCAGCGGACTGATCACGCCGTCGCTCGATGAAATGGTTCACGTGGCCAAGGAGATGAAGCGAGAAGGCTTCAAGATTCCGTTGCTCATCGGCGGCGCGACCACAAGCCGGGCCCATACCTCCGTGAAAATTGCGCAAGGGTACGATCAACCGGTGGTCCATGTCCTCGACGCATCGCGCGCGGTGGGGGTGGTGGGGAATTTGCTCAATGCACAGCTCAAGGCGGGGTTCGTGGAAAAGAACCTGGTCGAACAGGAAAAGCTGCGTCAGCAGCATCTCGCGCAACGGGACACCAAACCGTTGCTCACGATTCAGCGCGCACGCGAACGCCGGACACCGATCGATTGGAAAGCCAGCGATCTCCCCAAGCCGGCCTTTACCGGAGCCCGGGTTCTGGAGAAGGTTCCCCTTGAGGAGCTCATTCCGTTCATTGACTGGTCTCCGTTTTTCCACACGTGGGAGTTGCGCGGACGGTATCCGGCCATCCTGGATGATCCAAAAGCGAAGGAGCTTTTTGATGACGCGCAGGCGCTTTTGCGGCGCATCGCCAAGGAACAGTTGCTTACAGCCCGCGCGGTTTACGGATTTTCCCCCGCCAACAGCGTGGGCGACGACATCGAGCTTTACACCGATGATTCGCGCCAGCAGGTGCTGACGACATTCCATACGTTGCGGCAACAAATGGACAAGCCCACGGATCAATTCAATCATGCGCTGGCCGATTTCATCGCGCCCAAGTCCACGGGTTTGGCGGATTATTT
>JAQGOT010000171.1 GCA_028293465.1 Pedosphaera sp.
CGTGATCAGCCTTGGCGGTCGCCTGGGTTACGAAGATGACGGCAACACGCCCAACACCCAGATCGTTTATCACGAATACAAAGCCGCGCCACTGATTTTCGAGGTGCGCGGCCTCCCGGCCAAGGCAACGTCAGAAACGATGGACAAATATCGCGGGGCCAGCGTGGGCGTGGTGATCGACTGTGAGCACGGCTCCCTGGTCATACCGAGCTACAGTGAAGCGAATGCTTTTGACAAGGAGGGGAAGGAGGTCAAAAAGTTTGCAGCCGGCGCGAGCCATTTTGGCAATTTCATCAAGGCCGTGCGCAGCCGCAAAGCAACCGATTTGCATGCCGACATCCAGGAAGGACATCTTTCGGCTGCCCTCGTCCACATGGGTAATATCTCCTATCGGCTCGGCCAACAGATGCCTTGCGAGCAGATGCGCGAGGAAATCAAAGGCAATCCGGACGCCTTGGAATGCTTGGGAAGGATGCAGGAACATCTCGCGGCGAATAGCGTCGATCTGGCCAAAACCCCGGCTACCTTTGGGGCCTATCTAAAGATGGATCCGAAGACCGAGCGGTTTATTCAGAACAGCAAGGCGGATGAGTTGCTTACCCGCGAATACCGCAAACCGTTTGTGGTGCCGGAAAAAGTGTGACCGTTCGCTGACTCGTCTGTAGTCTGTGTCAATGGCACGGTTCATATCCTAAAACAGGGACACCAGAGAACTGTTTAGCAGCCCAGGATCAACCAGCAATAAAAATTGATGGTTTTGCAGAAAAGGGTTGGCAACTCATTGGGCAATCAGTAAAAGATCTTCCCAATGACCACCATGACGGTATTTTTTACCGGGATCCTCGCAAAGTTGCAGGACGTGATCGAGATGTACATGCCACTTGGTTATGAGGATGAAACCGGGTTTCATTTCGGCGTAAAGAGCACCTGAGCTGGCGGCTCACCAGTCGGGCAATTCCAAGCAGGCGACGAGAGCCTGCTGACAACTTCATTTCGTTACCTTTTTGAATCCTGCTTTCCGGCCAGCAATAGCGCCGCTCTAACCGGTTAAATCCGCTTTTCGTCGGCGTCGATGAAGTCAACGAAAGTTTGGATGTCATTGCGGTTCGCGAGGCCGGCGTCTTTTTTCCGCATTTGCAGCCGATCGGTGATGTCGCCACCCTCGGTACCACGGTTAAGAACAAAATCCCGAAAGGCGACCTTTTCGGCCTCGGACTTCTTCACGTTTTTCGCCACCCAATCAGCCACTTGACCGTCGGTGACGGAATTTTTGACGACTTCGATCATTTGCTCCGCCGTCACGCCGGCTGCGGCGAGCCAGGAGCCGTCGAAGCCCTTGGTGAAGTTCGCTTGGTAGTCGGCGTGCAGTTTACCCGCCAGATGAAGGCGGATTTTGTCAACGAACCTGGGCAGATACACCCAACCGGACATGGCTTCACGCGGACTGCGGGGATAAATGATTTCGTTCATGGGTTGATAGTCGGAGGTGCCGGCATTTCTGTCAACGCGGCGGTGAGGCGATCCGCGGTCAGGCAGCAGCAATTAAATTTGAAAATAGACGGTTCCAAATCCATGCTGAGGGGAATGAAGGAACCGGATTACGATGTCGCCGTCATCGGCGGGGGCAGCGGCGGCTACGCGGCGGCGCGCACGACGGCAAACGCGGACTTGCGAACGGTCGTAATCGAAGGGGGCAAGGAAGTAGGCGGTCTATGCATCCTCCGCGGCTGCATGCCGACGAAGGCTTTGCTCTACGCGGCTGAGGTGATGCATCTGGCCAGCCATCCCGGGGCTTGGGGAATCCAGACGCAGAAGGCGGGCTTCGATTTTTCACAGGTCATGGCGCGGAAGGACGCGATGATCCAAGAATTTGCCGATTACCGCCGCGAACAACTTACAAGGGGACCCTTCACATTCCTGCGCGCCCGGGCGAGCTTCATCGATCCGCACACGGTCGCCCTGAGCACGGGGGAAACGCTCACAGCCCGCCACTTCGTCATCAACACCGGCTCGGTGGTCGCTCCTTCCCCCCTGCCCTTCCTGGACGAAGTCGGGTATTTGACCAGCGACGACGCGCTGGTGCTTACCCGGCTGCCGAAATCCCTCATCATCCTGGGCGGCGGGTCGGTGGGGGTGGAGTTTGCGCAATTCTTCGCGCGGTTCCAGGTGAAGGTGACGTTGATTCAGCGCAGCACGCATGTGCTGCATGAATTCGACACCGATGCCACAGACACTTTGGAAAAAGTTTTTCGCCGGGAGGGAATTGCCGTTTTCACGAATACGAAGTTGCTCGGTGCGACACGCAACGGCGGTTTGAAACAGGTTTCCTTTTTGCATGACGCCCGCGAAGTGCAGGTGGAAGCCGAGGAAATCCTCTTTGCCTTAGGCCGGGTTCCCAACACGGATTCGCTGAACCTCGACAAGGCGGGTGTAGGCACCGACAACCGGCGCATTGTAACCAATGAGGAAATGCAAACTTCGGCCAGGCACATTTACGCGGCGGGTGATTGCACGAGCCCATTCGAGATTGTTCACATTGCGGTGCAACAGGGGGAGATTGCCGGACATAACATTGCAGATCCGGAGCATCCCCGGCGCATGGATTACCGCCTGATGACGTCTGTTGTTTTTACAGAACCGCAAATCGCGGTGCTCGCCCTGACCGAAAAGAAGGCTTTGCTCGAACGGATTCCGTATCGGGCAGCCAGTTACCCGTTCGCCGACCATGGCAAGGCGCTGATCATGGAAGCGAAGGATGGTTTTGTGAAACTGCTGGCGAACCCGGCCACGGGCGAGATCATCGGCGGTTGCTGCGTGGGTCCGGCCGGGGGTGAACTTATCCATGAAATCATCGCGGCCATGTATAAGCGCATGACCGTGCATGAACTCGCCGCCATGCCGCACTATCATCCCACCCTTGCGGAAATCTGGACGTATCCGGCAGAGACACTCGCGCTGGAAATTCCCCCCGGCGGGAGAAGCACGTGATGCGGGTTTGGCGAACGATCCTGGTTTCGGCGGGCTTGATCGGAATGGTTTCCGCTTCGGCTTCCCGGGCGGCGGAGGAGCAACCTTTTCCTCAAGAGGCCTATGTCTGGCAAAGAGCCTGGACGGCGCCGGTCCGTGAAGCGGTCGCCCAACATGCCGCCGATTTCTCCGGGCTGACCGTCCTCGCAGCGGAGGTGACGTGGAAAGCAGGCAAGTTCCAGGTGGTCAGAGTGCCGGTGGATTACCCCGCGTTAAGCCGCACCAAGGGTCCGGTTGGGCTGGCACTACGGATCGCGCCTTACCCCGGACCTTTCATGTCGGATGGCCCTCCAATCAGCGGGCTCGCGAAATTGGCCCAGTCCCTGGTTGTCGAGGCCCGTGCCGCGGGGCTCGCCCCGTGCGAGTTGCAGGTCGATTTCGACTGCGCCGAAGCCAAGCTGGAGGGTTACAAGACATGGCTGGAAACGATCCGGCGCAAGCTGACGCCGCTGCCGGTCGTCATCACGGCTTTGCCGAGTTGGCTGAACCAGAATTCCTTCCCGAAGCTCGCCGGCGTGGCGGACGGCTACATTTTGCAGGTTCATTCATTGGAGCGACCGAAAGGACCCGACGCGCCATTCTCGATTTGCGATCCGACAGCAGCGAGGCGGGCCGTGGAGCGGGCCGGCAGGATCGGCCTGCCCTTTCGCGTGGCGCTGCCAACTTACGGTTACGTCGTCGCCTTCGGGTCCGACGGGCATTTGTTAGGATTATCCGCCGAAGGTCCGAGCAAGAACTGGCCGACAGGAACTCAGTTGCGTGAGGTCCGAACGGATCCGACGGCGATCGCGGAGCTGGTGCGCGGGTGGTCAACGAACCGTCCGGCGGCGTTTCAAAAAATAATTTGGTATCGTTTACCGATTTCGCTGGACGTTTTA
>JAQGOT010000209.1 GCA_028293465.1 Pedosphaera sp.
CGGCGCGTTCAATCTGATCGGGGCCCCAACGGTCATGCCCACTGTCCTGAATTGCCCCAAAGAGTGTCCCGCCATGATGCGCGCCCCGTTGTAGCGGAAGTGAGGTGGGGTCGATGGCGAAGGAATGGTCGCGTTGGAGCCACTCGGATGCATATTCAAAGGAAACAGACGTGGTGCGCTCGGCAACATGAAGCCGGCCCACGAGATGGGTCTGCCCCTGCCAATCGATATGCACCTCCCAGCTCATGGACGGGCGCGGCGGATGCGTTGTGGCAGACGCCGCTCATCGAGACCGAGGCCGATTTCGTCGCTGGCGGGGGTCGCCAGATTGGCCAGGCGGTCGTGCAACTGGAGAATGAAGGCCGCGGTCGCCAGGGTGCCAAGCGCAACGGTCGGGTCACCCCGTTCCAATCGCCAGAGCGTATCGCGACTGACAAAAAGGCGGGCAGCCATGTCGCTGGTCGAAATGCCGCGCTTGCGGCGGGCAAGCGCGAGGTCACGGCCCAACTTGTGGAGTGAGCGTGCGGCAGGCAAAGGAATCGCATTCACGGACGACATGCTTTTAGTGTCGTTTATAGCAGACGTTATGTCAATATTAGTCTTCTATAGCTGACCTACGTTTTCAATGTCGAGAAATGAGAGAGCTAAAGGCTTGATTTTGGATGCCCTTGACGAGATCCTGCCTTGCAGAGTGGTTAGGCAGTAATATGGGTTGTATGCACCCGTCGTATGAACCCGTGGGATTGGAGATTAATCGCCGAGCCAATGAGTCATGAAATCTGATCGAACAACCCCAAAGGACATCGATTCCTATATTGCAGGCTTCCCTGAGGACATCCAAGCGCTGCTGAAGAAGCTAAGGAAGGTGATCCATGAATCTGCGCCGGGGGCAACGGAGTGCATCAAATATCAGATCCCGACGTTCCTCTTCCATGGCAATCTGGTCCACTTTGCAGCTTTCAAAAAGCACATCGGTTTTTACCCCACGCGATCGGGGACCGAGAAGTTCAAAAGCGACTCGTCGGATTACGATTGTTCCAAAGGGACGATCAGGTTTCCTTTGGACAAACCGATTCCTTTCAAACTGGTCTCGAAGATAGTGGCGTTCAGAGTGAGGGAAACGCTGGCGAAGAAGAAGTGAGGAGATGCAGCCGGGCGCATTTTTCACGATTAGCACGTAAGACTTTGCTGAACATGAACTGGAACCGAAGACTATCCGGCTCGCTGGGGGCGATCTATGTGATGGGCGCGTTCGTAGAAGGAGGGGCGAAAGCCGGCTTCATGGCGGCATTGGTGGTGAGCTTGCCGCTCGCTTGCATCTGGTTCGGGGAGGCGATGGGTGGTTACATTGGACCATCCAAGGGTGGCTATATCAGCCAGGCAACGCCGGGTTTGTTTGTTTGCATCGCCGGTTGGTTGCTGTTGCTGCTGCCGATCGTGATCGGGGTGGTATATGCGTTCACGGGTTCGAAGACTTGATGGGGGTGAGAGATCAGCCGGGTGGGTGCCGGGTTGCGCCTGCGCCCGGAGCGGCGGAGGTTACAGTCAGGGCATCATTTTTTCCTCAAGCAGATGAACGGAAACCTCCGGCACCAATAAGGCTTCGTGTGAAAAATCAAACGTTAAAGAGATTTCGCCGGAGTTTGCAAAGGTTGAAATTAATGGAGATTTCATTCCGAGCATCTTACCCAGACTACCCTCGAAGATTACCACCGAAGAATCGGGCTCTAACCATTCTTGATGCTGAGAATCCGGTGGTTCCAGGTCAAACACGCACGTCAGGCGGCTCGCACCGAGGTTTGTCAGACGACAGACCACGTGATTGGTGGCCGACTTTTCCCTAAGCGAATCCGGTTCAAACCTAATGCGCCATCTTCCAGAGATCTTTGATTTAAATATGGTTTTTCCCTGCGGGACATGGGTGAGCATTCCAAGCTTTTGCTTTTGGTTCGGCATCGTCAGCAGGTAGCGATAGTATTGCTGAGCGACCATGAGTCCAGCGAGGCATAGAAAGACGGTAGCTCCCAGAATCAGTAAAATTTTATGCCGACTCATAAATGATCCGTGTACCGAGTCAAAGCAGGGCGATCAATGACCTCAGCCTATTGGTTCGACAGGGGTTGTGATCCGTAAATGCCGGGCAGGTCCTGCCGATACTTGAGGCTCAATCCAACCATTCCCGGCGGCGCGAGGTCTCTAGCCAAATATGTGTGCGCGCGCGATTGAAGGATGCGCCCGTAGTCCCCGAATCGGGCCAGATCTGGCGGAGATTTCTGAACTTCCAGTCCGCTGGCAATGACCTGGGTTTGAAAGTTATTTGGCAGCGCCACCACCCACTCCATCGTGCCGGTGGTCTGGAACACTTCGGGCAGCGTCAGTTCCGCGGTGCCGATGAAGCCCAACCGCAACGGCGGATACGCAATCCGGAACGAGAGCCGGTGAGCCGTTTGATGCGCCTCCCGGCCCGGCAGTTTGACGCGGCAGACCTGGTCCTCGAGGACGGGCGCATTAACCTCGCTTCCGTTCAAGGAAACTGAAATCAACCGGGCCTTGGGCGGCAGTTTCATCCGAAATTCCTCCGGCTGGAAGGCCGGCAACTCAAACTCTGCGAAGTGGGTGCAACTGCCGTCCGAGTTGATGACGGTGAGATTCTGCGCGCGCGTCAGGCCGATTCCGTAGAACTCCTTCACGCCTTCGGCTGCTTTGCCGCTCTTGGCGGGCGCAGCCCCGGTGCCGTTGGTGGACACCAGGTTCGTGACGATGGCCTCGGCGTGCTCGCGCCATTCCACGATGAGCGAATCCTCGCCGGCCACGCCGATGTCATAAGACGTCTTCTTCTCCGCGGAGCTTTTGGCCCAAAGACTGCCGCCCAGTATGGCGCAGTCGCCGCACACGGACTCCAGTCGCACGTTGGCCGGGACGCCGGTGAGGAGAGGAATCTCCGCGCGCTTCTTTCCTTCCCGGTCCTGGATGGGAACCCGGTAGGAAAACCGAATGGTACCCGGGCCCGCACGCTGGACATACAGCGCCAACCGATTGGTGACGGTGGCGATTTCGGCCAGATTCGTTTCCGCGGATTCCACATGGGCTTCCGTCAGATAGACCGAGGCGGCAAACAACGGAACGGTGGTGTCGCCGGCGCGCAGAACGCGGAACGGCACCTGCGCCTCGACGTGAAAAGCATTCGCCTCCTGCCGCACCTGGTATTTGGCCGGCTCAAACGCCACGATGGAGAGTGCCACTTCCCGTTTGGCCTCTGGAAGCTTTCCCGCCAGTTCTGCGGGCAGGATGACCTGGACTTCCGCAGCGCCCAGACTGCCGGGCAGGCCGAGCAATATCAATGTGGCCGCGACCACGCTCTTGCGGCGCAACGCCCGGTTTTGCAGACTGATCAGCACCCAAAGCGTCACTACACCCAGGCAGAGCAAAACCAAGCCGCGGTTCCAACCGGCAAACGCCGCCAGCGTGGGAAAGACCCAATAAAGCGCCAAAAACACCAACCCGCCCACCAGACCGTACCGGCCACCCAGCAGCCACCGCGCGTAGTTCACCAGGAGCGCGCCCGGCACAATCGCCGCGATGACCAGCGCCACCGGGAAGGAAAAGCGCGCGCTCAGATAGAGAATCAACGGAAAGTAGAGCGCATAAACGGCGGCGATGGTCACCATTTGCAGAGCGCTCAATTGCTGGCGTGCGGCAATCACGGCTGACACCGAGAGCAGAAAAAGCAGGCAAACCAGCGGGCCAATGTCCAAAAGTTGCGTCAGCGACGCAAACAAGTTCCGGCTCTCCACGATCGAGGCGGAGAAAAAATCTGGGGCCAGGAAGTCCTTCCGCTCCCATGTGACCGTTGCATCGCGCGATGGCTGGGCTCCGTCGCCGCTCCCGAAACTCATCGAGTCCAGATCCTGGCGATGG
>JAQGOT010000232.1 GCA_028293465.1 Pedosphaera sp.
GGCTCCTTCCTCCGAAATGCCCGGGCCAAACCGCGCCGCGAGCATTAGAAGAGCGAGTAGAAACGCCGGCCAGGCTCTGAGCGGACGGAACTGTTTGCGTGAACCATCCGGGGGGCTGGGGCGTTCCGGAGCATTTTCTTCCGTGGTCAGATCACTCATGCGGATCCTAGTAGAGCAGACAAACTTGCGGCGGCAAGAGAATTTGCCACCACAAACGCACCCCAGAGATCAGCATTTAGGACCTGCGCCTTCCGCTTATTTGAACATTCGCTACGCTCTGTTTTTTTCGGCGAGCAAGCGACGCAACCTCAATTGGAGCCGACGTGAGCTGACCGACAGAAATAATCGCACCCAAAGCTGGGAAAGTTGTGTCAACTCGTCGCAGATCCTGAAGCGGGAGTGGGACGCCGATGGCTCACTGTCACATCAGACTTCGAGGACTTTCTCGAACTGGGTAAGATTGCGCGGGTTGCTGGCCGTGACCAAGGCTACATCCTCCAGACGGACACCCCCGATTTCTGGATAGTAAAGGCCGGGTTCGACGGTGACGACGTGGCCGGTTTTTAAAACGCCCGTGGAAGTGGGGCCCATCCGCGGCGCTTCGTGAATTTCCAGGCCAAGCCCATGCCCGGTGCCGTGGAAAAATCCCTGCATACGGCCCTTGGTCTTGCCGGTTTTGTAACCTTCGCGGGTAAAAAGCTCCTGCACCGCTTGATGAACCCGGGCGGTGGGCGTCTCCGCCCGCATCAATTCAAACGCAGCTTTTTGGCCGCGAAGCACGGTGTCGTAAAGCTTGCGGATCGGTTCACTGGCCCGGCCTTTGACCACGGTGCGGGTGATGTCGCCAAAATAGCCGGTCTTCTGCGAACGGGGGAAGACATCGAGGATGATGGGTTCGTTGGCGCGCAACGGGCCGTAACCCCGTTCGTGGGGATCGCAGCCCTGCTTGCCGCCGGCGACGATCGTGTTGGCAGCCAGGCCGCTCGCCTGAATAATCGCGGTATCGATAATGGAGCGCAGCTTCTCTGAGGTCAGGGGGGCGCTATGATACAGGAGACGGCGATCCTTGCCGACCTTGGCGGATCTGAGGGCTTGCATGGCCTCGGCCAGGCCCACTTCAGCCATCATCAAGGCGGCGCTGATCTTCTTCACCTCTTCCGCAGATTTATGTTCCCGCTCCGGGAAGAAGGAACCCGGCTTAACTTTAACTTTTACCTTCAGGTCACGCAGTTCCAAGGCCAGACCATAAGCAAAATTTCCGGGAACCAAAACTTTGCCAACCCGATGATCCCGGATCAGGAGGCGGATCACTTCCGCAACCCCGGTGGTTTTGCGACCTTCGCGGCGGAGCTTTTGCTGGCATTGGCTGAGCGATACCACGCGGCAGTGGGGCGCCTGCTTGCGTGCGCGGTCAATCTCAAGATCGCTCATGACGATCAGGCCCCGACCGCGGATGCGAAGATAGATAAAAGGATCCGGAACGAACATGCCTACGGCGTACAACATGTTCGCGTCGTGCTCGCTGTCCGCCACCATCAATAGATTTTTCATCACGGGTTTTAAGCTGGAAGAGCGAAGGCCATCAGGTTGAAGCCCGGTTTTCAAACGCCAAAAAGGCGGTCTCCCGCGTCTCCCAGACCCGGAACGATGTAGCCTTTATGGTTCAGTTTCTTGTCGATGGCAGCGGTGAAGATTGGCAAGCCGGGATGGTGAGAATGCACCCGGTGGATGCCTTCGGGCGAGGCCAGGATATTCACCAACCGGACGTAACGCGCTCCGCGTTCGCCGAGCAAATCCAAGGCGGAGACGGCGCTGCCGCCGGTGGCCAGCATGGGATCAATCAGGATCACCTCGAAACGGCTCAGGTCGGCCGGGAGGCTCTTGTGATAAAACAAGGCGCGCAGGCTTTTCTCTTCGCGCTTCAACCCGATAAAGCCCACCCGCGCATGGGGGATCAGTTGCAAAATGGAATCGAGCATGCCAAGTCCGGCACGCAGCACCGGGACGAGGATGACTTCGCGGCGCAGTTGCGATCCTTTGGTGCGTGCCAAGGGGGTGGTCACCGCCAGCGGTTCGACCGCGAAGGAGCGGGTCGCTTCGTAGATCATCAGCGCGGCCACCTCGCTGAGCACCCGGCGAAACTCCTGGGGGCGGGTGCGTTTGTCGCGCAACCGCGTGAGGTTGTGTTGGACCAGCGGGTGCTGAATGACGGTTACCAGGCTCACGCGATTAATGGAAATACGTTGGCGCGAGGAAATACAGGTAACCCGCCTGGAGCTTGGGAATATCCACACCCAAGTCGAGCTTGACGGCCTTGGCATCGCTTTTGCCAAACAGCCGGAAGAGATTTGAGAAGTCAAAGATGGGCTGATATTGGATCAGATTCGCGTGGGTCGTCTTGATCTGCGCCAGGTCCTCCGCGCGCTTCACCGCCACGTCAAAATCCCCCAATTCATCAACAAAGCCGAGCCTCTGAGCTTCCTTGCCCGAGAGAATGCGCCCATCGGCAAAGCTTTCCCATTCCGGGCTCAGCGGCTGACCCATCTTATTATTGAGTTGATAAGCGGTGTGGCGGCCATCAGCGACCACGCTCTTGAATTTTTCAAAGGTTTCATCAATCAGCGCCTGGACCATTTGTCGTTCCTCGGGGAGGATTTCATCCGGAGCCTTGCTCCCGCTCAGCATGTCCTTAAATTTACCGCTTTTATAGACTTCGGGGCGAACGCCGACCTTGTCGAGCAAGCCGCGGTAATTAAAGCCATGCATGATCACGCCAATGCTGCCGGTGATGGTAAGCTCGTTCGCGACAATCCATTCGCACGGGGCCGAAATATAATAACCACCCGATGCGGCCAGACTGCCCATGGACACAACCACCGGTTTATGGGATTTATCCTGGAATTCGCTGATCGCCTTGGAAATTTCATCCGAGGCGAGCACCTCGCCACCCGGTGAATTCACTTTAAGGATCACCGCCTTGACTTCCTTGTCGCGCTTGGCCCGGCGCAATTGCTCCTTGATGATGCTCACCATGCTGTAACCCCCGGTTTGCTCCCCCACATCGCCGCTGATCACACCGTCAACGTTGATCACCGCGATCTTGTTCGGGGCGTCAACGTCCTTGATCATGACTTCCTCCAGCCGGGGACCGCTGGTTTGATAACCGCCGCTTTTGACACTGGTCACGCTGCTCACCAGATACTTCAGATTAAACAAAAGGCTCAAGGCAAGGACGGCCAGCAGGATGAAAGCAAAGACCTTCCAGCCTGAACCGTTCCGGGGCGGCCGGGGGGGCGACTTCGGGGAGATAACGGGCGGCGGACGATTCACCGGCGGCGGTGGCGGCGCGCTAAAGGGGGGCAATGGATTGTTTTCCGGCGGCAAATTACTGTCCATGGCGTGCAAGTTAGTTCAAAGGCGGGACTGGGGCAAGCGGATTGCGTGGGACCTCGGTCCTCTGCAGCCTGAGAAACCCCGCGCCTGAAAGTGGCTCAACGGAAGGCAGAAACAAATCTTACGCTGGGGCCATGGAAAGCATCACCTTGAGCAACGCTTCCAATTGGGCCGGGGTGTGCTCGCTGGAGATGACAACGCGGAAGTAACCATTTTCCGGGGCGCCGGGATACCGGATAAAAGGAGGGTGAATTCCGGCGGCCAGCAGACGCTTTTTGAGCAGCTCGGATTCTCTCGCGGTGCGCGGGATCACCGGGACAATCGGGCTGGGATTGTCCAGGACGGCGAAGCCGCCGGCTTGCAGACGGCGCTTGAATTCGCGGGTGTTGCGAGCGAGACGGCGGCGCAGGGTCAGGTCGGTACGCAGCAGGTTGACCGCGGTGATTGCGGCATTGGCGAGCGGCAAAGGGAGCGGCGTGTTGCCGACGAAAAGGCGGCTCTTGGAGAGAATGGCTTCCCTTAAGGCGCGCGGCCCGAGCACGGCTCCGCCATAGACTCCAAAGCCTTTGCTGAGAGTGATGGTCTGGATGATCTGCTCCGTACCAACGCCCGCATATTCAGGCGTGCCCCGGCCCCGCAAGCCTAAAACGCCCGCCCCATGGGCATCGTCCAACAGCAGCGTTCCTGCGGGTGGCAGGAGCCGAAGATACTCTCGGATGGGGGCGATGCTGCCGTTGTGGGAGAACATCCCGTCGGTGAGCACGATTGGTTTAACTTTTCCGAGACGCCCCAGCAGTTGTGCGAGATGGTTGAAATCGCCGTGTTTGAACTTCAGGATCGGGCAATCCAGCAACTGGGCTGCATCCATCAAGCATCCGTGGGCACGTTCGTCCACCAAGGCGTGGGAGTATTGTCCGGCCAACGCCTGAGCAACCATCAAGTTCGGCACATAGCCATTGGAAGCCAGCGTGGCGGTTTGAGCGCCAAAAAAACGCGCGAGGCAGTCTTCCAGCACCGGGTACAATTCATGGTTGCCGGTCGTCATCCGGGAGGCCGCCACATTCAAGCCGTATTTCTTCAAGCCGATTTCCGCGGCTTTCAGCACCTTGGGATGGCTGGAGAGCCGGAAATAATCGCAGCCGGCGAAGTATGATAAATTGCGGCCACGATGGCGGACGTAGGTGCGGTCGATTTGTTGCAACGGCGATGGAACAGTCATTACTGGTTAAATATTAGCGGGTGAAACCGGGAGGGCACGAAGAAATTTGTGTAATACATGCCAAACCGTGTAACTACCCGCGATGCTGGGCGGAGGGCAGGGGAGGGATAAGGAGGGCTTTGGTTATGGACGAATTTCAACCCGGTCGCCGGCCTCCAATGGGACATCTTTTCCGCCCAGGAGGGTGCTGGGACTGATATTGGCCGATTCGCCGTTGCGGATAACTGTAATTTGGGTGGGATCGCCCAACCCTTGATACTCGGCTGTCACCAATGCCTTCGCCAACGTGAGCCCATCCGTCCAGGGGATGATATGGGTCTTCACATTGCCGACGACCTGCACCGTCGGCCCTTGCGGTTCCGAGGCCAAAGCCGCCTGCCGACCAGCCTGGAAGGCAGCCCGGGCCTGCGCATTGGACCTTGCTCTCGTGGTGCAACCCGCGACCACCAACAGAGCCAAGCACAGGCAAACAATCCACGTCTTCATACGACAACGCACTTCAACAACTTGTCGGTACCTCTTGCAACACCTCAACGCAATGAGGAATGGCCCCCACCACGAAACCGAGACATTCCACCGCGCCACTTGGTTTGCCCGGCAGGCAGACGATCAAAGCCTGGTCCACCACGACGGCGAGATTGCGCGAGAGGATGGCGTTTTTGGTGATCTTCATGGATTCCATTCGCATGACCTCGCCGAACCCGGGCAGTTCGCGAATGGCGATCTCCTTCACCGCCTCGGGAGTGACATCGCGCAAGGCGACCCCGGTGCCGCCGGTGGACAGGATCAATTGACAACCCTTCGCGATTTGCTCACGGATGGCGCGTTGGATGTCCCGTTTCTCGTCGGGAACCAATGACTCCGCCGTTACCTGCCAACCGTAACCCTCCGCCGCCTTCTTCAGCGCCGGGCCGCCCAGATCGTCATAAAGCCCGCGGGAAGCGCGGTCTGAAACCGTGATGATGCCAACTTGAATTTGCATACGTTTAATATCCTGAAAATGTTTAAGAACGGAAGCGCGGAATGAAAGCAGGTGACGGCGGTTGTGCCTCGCTTATACCAATTGTTTTTTGGTTTTTGAAACCAGCCGCACGTTGGTAATGCGCATTTTCTTATCCACCGCTTTGCACATGTCGTAGATGGTCAAGGCCGCCACACTCACCGCGGTGAGGGCTTCCATTTCAATACCTGTCTGGGCGGTGATTTTGGCGGAAGCGGTGATCAGGATGCGGTCGTGACTCTTGGGGATGTCAAATTTTACCTCGCAATGAGTGATGGGCAGGGGATGGCAGAGGGGGATTAATTCGCCCGTTTTCTTGGCCGCCATGATGCCGGCGAGGCGGGCGGTGGCGAGCACATTCCCTTTGGCAATGGCGTGCGATTGGATCCGCTTCACGGTTTCTCGTTGTAGGCGAATTTCGCCGGCGGCAATCGCCTCGCGTTGGAGCGGGGGCTTGTGCGAGACATCCACCATGCTCGCTTCCCCGCGCGCATTGATGTGTGTGAGTTTTTTCATTCCGGAATCCATGGAACCGGCTTCAGAGTGATTTCTTCCAGGCATCGATCGCGGTGCGCATTTGCTCTGCCGCATTCAGTTTGGGTTTCACAAACTTGGGGGTGAACCAGGGGAAGGTGCCGAGCAAATCTGGCGTCACCAAGATTTGGCCGTCGCAATCTGGTCCCGAACCAATGCCGATGGTTGGGATGGGAATGGTCCGGGTGAGTTCCGCGGCCACCGGCGGAGTGACGAGTTCCAGCACGATGCCGAAAGCGCCCGCTTCCACCAAGGCTTGGGCATCTTGAAACAGCGCCTGACGCTCGGCCTCAACCTTGCCCTTGATGTGGTAACCGCCTTCTTCGCGGACACTTTGTGGCAGCATGCCGAGGTGCCCCAGAAAGGGAATGCCAGCAGAGACAATTGCCCGGACTTGCTCATGGATGGCCCGACCTCCTTCCGCTTTCACAGCCTCCGCCCCGGCGGCAACCAGGCGGCGGGCGTTTTTCAGCGCCTCGTCAACGGTCTGGTAGCTTTGATAGGGCAGGTCAGCCGCAAGCAGTGCGCGGGGCTTGGCGCGTGCCGCCGCGCGCACGTGGTGTTCCATCTCAGCCATGGTGACGAGCGTGGTATCCGTATAGCCCAAGACCACCATACCCAACGAGTCGCCGACCAGGATCAGGGGAATTCCCACTTCATCGAGCAAACGGGTGGTGGGGAAATCGTAACCGGTGAGCGCGGCAATTTTCTGCCCGCTGGCTTTCATCGCGCGGATGGTGTCCGCGGTTATTTTCTCAGGATTCATGTGGGGTTTAACGTCCCTTGGAACTGGCCAGTAATTCTTCCGGCGCGGCCGTGGCGGTGCCGACCTTGCCGACGACGATGCCGGCACAGTGGTTGGAGAGGATCGCGGCTTCGATAGGTGAAGCGCCCGCGGCGATGGCCAGCGTAAAGGAAGCAATGACGGTATCGCCCGCACCCGACACATCGAACACTTCCTGGGCTAAGGTCGGAATGTGAAATGGTTTTTGGCCCGACTGGCAAAGCAGCATGCCGAGTTCGCCCAGCGTGACGAGCAACAAGACCGGCTGGAGTTCCTTCAACAAGCGATCCACCACCAGCATGAGGTTGCGGTCGGCGAGGGGATCAGGATGCCGAAGTTCGTCAGGCACGTTGGCGAGTTCGAAAGCTTCCTTGCGATTTGGGGTGATCAGAGACAAGCCGGTGAGATTGAGATGATGCACCTGTTTGGGATCCAGGCTGAGCCACGCACCATGGCGGCGACAAAGTTGTTTAAGTTCATCGAGCAGAGGCTGGCTGACGACGCCTTTGCCGTAGTCTCCGACGATCACGGCGGCAGCGCCGGCAATCCGGGATTCCACCAAAGCCAGCAGGCGGCGGGTGGACTTGTCGTCCAGGGTTGATCGGGTTTCCCGGTCCAACCGCACCACTTGCTGTTGATGCGCGACGATCCGGGTTTTCACGCTCGTGGGCCGGGCGGCGTGGGCGATCAAACCATCACAGGCAATGTGATGCTCGCAGAGCAAGCGCTTCAGATGGATGGCGGAACTGTCGCGACCCACGGCACCGAAGATTTCCGCCGGCACACGCAATGCGGCGAGGTTGCGCGCCACGTTGGCGGCTCCACCGGGGATAAAACTTTCGCGGACAAAGTCCACCACGGGCACGGGCGCCTCGGGAGAAATCCGTCCGACCTGGCCCCAGATGAAATGGTCCAGCATGACGTCGCCGATGACCAGAATCCGGGTTTTGGCAGCGGCGGCCAGAAGTTGCCGGATGCGGGCGGAGGATAGAGTTTTTCGGTTCATGCGGGAGGCCATGAGTTATTGATGCGCATTGGCTAGCTCAAAAAGGCGGTCAAGGGGCTGGTGGGGCTGGCGGTATCCTGCGTTGCGCCCAGCCCGACTTCGTACGCCGTGCGCCCGGCCTCGACGGCGTGCTTGAAGGCGATGGCCATGCGGTTTGGATCACTGGCCACCGCGATGGCGGTGTTGACGAGCACCGCGTCGGCCCCCAACTCCATGGCCTCGGCCGCATGGCTGGGAGCGCCGATCCCGGCGTCGATCACGACCGGCACCGTGGCTTGTTCGATGATGATGCGGAGCTGGTCACGCGTTTGGAGGCCGCGGTTTGAACCGATGGGTGAGCCCAACGGCATGACGGTGGCGGTGCCGACTTCCTGCAATCGCTTGGCCAGGACGGGATCGGCGTTGATGTAGGGGAGCACGGTGAAGCCTTCCTTCACGAGAATCTCGGCGGCCTTGAGCGTCTCGACCGGGTCGGGCAACAGATACCGGGGATCGGGGTGGATCTCGAGTTTGACCCATTTCGGCAAACCGGCGGCCACGGCCAGGCGGGCCAGT
The DNA here is from genome assembly GCA_028293465.1 of Pedosphaera sp. Classification (GTDB taxonomy): domain Bacteria; phylum Verrucomicrobiota; class Verrucomicrobiia; order Limisphaerales; family Pedosphaeraceae; genus JAQGOT01. The sequence continues at coordinate 8,492 of JAQGOT010000232.1, forward strand.
CGAACCGCTTCCTCGGCGTTCATCGCCCCGCTGGTGTTGGGCAGGAGCAGATACTTCTTGGGATCGATAAACTCCAGGATGTTGGCAAACGGGTCTTGCTTGCCGCTCAGATCAGCGCGGCGCAACGCCACGGTGACCATTTGCGTGCCGCTCGCCGCCAAGGCGTCGCGCATCGCCTCGGGCGAGCAAAACTTGCCCGTGCCGAGGATGAGACGTGAGCTGAACTCGCGTCCGGCAATGGTCAAAGGCTGGTTCTTCAAATACATCGTGACCAGCTTAGTTCGGAAAGGGCAGGTTTGTCGAGCGTGGACGGCGGGGGGTGCGGTTTAGATTGGTGGTTTCGAGGGGTTGACGCGGCTGCGTTAGCTGACAGATAAAGGGAAAAGGATGCCTATGGGACATATGGTTGATGACGCCGGTGCGCTAAGGCCTCGTGCAGAAATAACCTGACCCGATCTGCTGGTCCTCCGGGCACCAGCCGGCGTTGCTCCTCGGTCGCAGATCACCTTGGATATGCTCCCTCGTCGCGCCTTGACTGGCACCCGGATGCCAGCGCATCTCGTATCAGCTATTTCTGCACGAGGCCTAAGTGGCGTCTGGCGCTTGGGTGAATTTCGTTCGGCGCTCGACTGGAATTGACGGGGGCGGTAGGATGGGGGAAATGTTTCGTCCCTGCATTGATCTGCACGAAGGCAAAGTGAAGCAAATTGTGGGCGGCACGCTGAGCGAGGCTGCGGCGGGGCTGCGCACTAATTTTGTCTCGGATCGCTCGAGTGCCTATTATGCGGAGCTGTACCGGCGGGATGGGCTTCGCGGCGGCCATATCATCATGCTGGGTTCGGGAAATGAGGCGGCGGCGTTGGCGGCGCTGCGGGCGTATCCGGGCGGGATGCAAATCGGCGGAGGGATCAATTTGGAGAATGCCCCGGCTTTCCTGGAGGAGGGCGCTTCGCATGTGATCGTAACCTCGTGGGTGTTTCAAGGCGGACGGGTGGATTGGGAGCGGTTGGCCAATTTGGCGGGAGCGATCGGCAAGGAACGGTTGGTGTTGGATCTGAGCTGTCGGCGTCGGGGGGAGGATTATTTTGTGGTTACGGATCGGTGGCAGAAGTTCACCGAGTTGACGATCAGCCGGGAAACGCTGGAGAGGCTGGCGGAGTATTGCGTTGAATTTCTTATCCACGCCGTGGATGTGGAAGGGTTGTGTCGGGGGATCGATGCGGAGTTGGTTGGAAAGCTCGGCCAGTGGTGTCCCATCCCCACGACGTATGCGGGTGGGGCGAATTCATTACGGGACTTGGAGGAAGTCACGCGGTTGGGGCAGGGGCGGGTTGATCTGACCATTGGGTCGGCGCTGGATATTTTTGGCGGCACGGGGGTGCGCTATGCTGAGGTGGTGGAGTTTAATCACCGGCAGGTCGGAGCCTGATTCAACCTACCGGCTGGCAAGCTTGGGCGTAGTAGCCCGCTTGGCCCAACAAGGATTCATGGGTGCCCACTTCGGCGACCGTGCCGTCTTTGAGGACGAGAATCTTGTTGGCGCGGCGGATGGTGCTCAAACGGTGCGCCACAATGAGGGTGGTGCGTCCTTTCATCAACTCTTGCAGACTGGCGACGACGAGCATCTCGCTCTCAAGGTCCAGCGCACTGGTCGGTTCGTCGAGCAACAGAATGGGAGCGTCCTTCAGAAAGGCCCGGGCGAGGCTGAGTCGCTGCTTTTCGCCAACACTCAAGCGGGCCGCGCCTTCACCGACCATGGTCTGATAACCTTGGGGCAGTTTGCGGATGAAGGCATCGGCGTGAGCGGCCCGGGCGGCGGCTTCGATTTGGGCGATGGTGGCTTCCGGTTTGCCGTAAGCGATGTTCTCGGCAATGGTGGTGGGGAGCAGGAGCGGTTCTTGGGAGACGAGCCCGATCTGCTCGCGCAAGTCCTTCGTCCGGAGCTCCCGGAGGTCAATCCCTTCCAACTGCACCGATCCCTCAGTGGGATCATAAAACCGAGGCAAGAGGTTCAGTACGGTCGTTTTCCCGGCGCCGCTGGGTCCGATGATTGCGACTGATTCGCCGGCTGCGACTTCAAAACTGATTTGCTTCAATACAGGCTGGCCGGGCTGGTAGGCGAACGAGACGCGATCGAAGCGGATATTGCCGTGCAGGATGAGCGGGGGTGCCGAGGAGGCAGGCTCGATGAGCGGCTCGGTTTTACTGATGCTTGGCAGCGGCACGGGGTTTGGAGGTTTCGAGTTGCGGACCGGGCGTGCTCCTGGTGCGTCGGTAATTTCGTCCCGGGCATCGAGAATTTCAAACACCCGCTGCGTGCCGGCGCTGGCATTGGAAACCGTGGTGCCGACGTGAGAAAGTTGGTTCAAGGGTTCATATAATTGGGCGAGGTAGGCCAGGAAGATCCAGAGTTCGCCGATAGTTAGCCGGTGTGCTTGAACCTGGCGGCTGCCCAGCCAAACGATGGCGGCTGTGCCCAGACTGAAGGCGACCGTAATCGCCAGCCAATAAACCAGTTCCCAACCGTGTTGAGTTATCCGACGATCTCGAGCAGCGGCGGTTTGGGTGGTGAAAGCCGCCTCTTCGTCCGCCTCCCGGGTGTAGCTTTGGATCAAGGGCAGGGCGGTGATGGTTTGCTGGATGAAGGAAGTTACCTGGCTGTCGGCCTGTTGGGCGGCGACACCGCGTTCCCGCATCCTGCGGCCGAACAGCTTGATGGAGAGGAGCAACAGGGGAACGGTGGCGACGGCCACGAAGGTCAACCGCACGTTCAACCGCCACATCACCATCACCATCAGCACCAGCGAGAGCAGGGCGGTAAAAAAGCTGATAAGCCCTTGTTGGAAAAGGGTCTGGAAGGAGTAGGTGTCCCAAGCGGAACGATAAACGAGGTCGCCCGTCTTGGAGCCCTGATAAAAGTTCAAGGAGAGGCGCTCCAAACGGGCGAAAACCTCGTCCCGGACCCGGCGCAAACCGCGGAGGCCGATGGCGATTGACAGGTAATTTTGAGCTGAGGAGAGTGCGCCTTGGCTCAGGTGAATGAGAAGAGTCGCGCCACTCAAGAACAACAGGAGGGAATCCTTGGAGGCATTTCCCGTCCAGGACGCGAGCCAGCTCGGGCGCGGTTTGTCCCCCAATACGGAGTCCACGATGATCGCGACCGGCCAAGGCTTCAACAGTCCCGCCGCTGTGCTGAGGAACAGCAGCAGCCCCACCAACCCGATGCGTGAGGCGTCGGGCCGAAAATAGTGCAGCGCGCGGAACAGGCTTTTCATCAGCAGGGCGACTTTACGGGGGGACGGAGGTTGAATCCAGTTTTAATGCCCAACGCACTCAGACTGAGAAACCCGAGAGCGTGACCGGAGAGTCGATGGGTGAGATTCACGCAGTATGCGCGGAATACCCTCATTCTGAGACTGGGGCGGAATGGCAATTGGTGGATTTCCCAATGTTTCGCAGTTGGCATTGTGGTTGCTAAGTATGAAGCAGTCGCACAACAACCAGTCTGATCTATGGCGCGGAAATTATACATATTTAACCCGAGCGGCAGACAGCGAAACAATGCGCAACCGAACGCCCCCATG
>JAQGOT010000264.1 GCA_028293465.1 Pedosphaera sp.
CTATCCCCGTTCGGCATCACCGGCACACCCGTCGTTGACCTGGCGTCGCGGGCGCTCTTTTTCAACGCGGTGACCAAGGATCCCGTCACCGCAGCCATAAAACATCTCATTGTTTCCCTGAACGTCGATACTGGCAGTCTCAATCCGGGTTGGCCGGTTGACGTCAACGCCAAGGCGGTTTTCGGGACCACCGTGTTTAATTCGCTCGCCCAAGGGCAACGCGGCGCGTTGGCGGTCATCGGCACCAACCTTTACGTTCCTTACGGCGGCCTTGCTGGCGATTGCGGAACTTATTACGGCTGGGTGGTGGGGGTGCCGTTGAACAATCCCGGCACAGTCATGGCCTGGGCCACGTCAGCACGCGGTGGCGGCATCTGGGCGGTGGGCGGAGTGGCGAGCGACGGGGTGGATCCGTTCGTGGCGACCGGCAACACTTTTGGTGTGACTTCGTGGGGCTCCGGCGAAGCCGTCGTGCACCTCCGGCCCAATCTGGCGCTGAACAACGGTACGGCGAACTATTGGGCGCCGACGAATTGGAACGCGCTGGATAACAGCGATCTCGATATCGGCGGGTCCGGCCCGTTGCTCGTGGACGTGCCGGGCGCCACACCGTCCAAGCTCGTCGTGGCGCTGGGCAAGGACGGAAATGTTTACCTGCTGAATCGCACCAATCTGGGCGGCATCGTTGTGCCGGTGGCGCAGGCGCACGTTGCTGCCACCGCCATCATCCAGGCGGCGGCCACTTACCGGACCGCCCTTGGCACTTATGTGGTCTTCGCCAATTCCAGCAAACTGTTTGCGCTTCGCATCGGTGCGAGCAGTCCGCCGACGATCACCAGCGTCTGGAATGCCACCCAGAACGGGAGCGGTTCACCGTTCGTCACCTCCACCGACGGCACGAACAACGTGATCGTCTGGGGCATCGGCTCGGAGTCCGATCAGCGGCTGCACGGCTTCGACGGTGACACCGGCGCGAATGTTTTCACGGGTGGCGGCGCGAATGAGTTGATGGCCGGCACGCGGCGATGGAACACGGGCATCGCGGCCCGCGGCCGCATCTACGTCGCGAACAACAACAAGGTTTACGCCTTCAAAATTCCCGGCCAAACCGTGACCTCGGTCACCTTGGCGAATTTGAGCTTTTTAGCCGGCGGGGCTTTTCAGTTCTCCTTCACCAATCTGCCGGGCGCGAGCTTTAATGTGTTTGGCAGCACGAATGTGACCACCCCATTCAGCAACTGGAGCTGGCTGGGCGGCGTGCCGGAGCTTTCCCCCGGTCAGTACCAATTTACCGACCCGCAACCCACCGGCGCCCCGGCGCGGTTCTATCGTGTAAGTTCGCCTTGAAGTTTTTGATTTCCACTACGAGTCACAGCCGTTTATGGAGACATATGAGAGCCTCATTGAGTTTACCGACGTCTTGCGCCGTGATCTTCGCGATCTGCGGCCACAAGACCTGATCGACATCCAGTCCTTTATCTGGGTTCAGGGGTCAGATGAATTCGACGAGTAAGTTTCTCTGCCGGGCTTATGCGTCAGCAGGAGCCGGCTGAAACCGAGCAAAAAGTTGCTTCACGGTTGTGGCTTCCCTGCCTTTTCGATGTCGTAAACAAAGAGTCCGTGGCCGACCCCGGCGCCCTCGCACGACATCGCCATTTGGAATGGCGATGAAATATGATAAGCAGGTTGCCAATGGTGTGTTTTCCGTTCATAGGATTCTCTGCGTTGATTCTATTTTTGGCTAACTCCGCCCGCCGCCGCGGTCGGCGCGGGCGCGCTGTCGGGCTTCGCCTCATCCTCAAAATTCGCGCCGGCGAGGTCGAGGTGGTAAACCATCCCTTCGTAGCCGACGACGTAAACCTCCCCGCGTTCGTCGGTGGCGAAAGAGACCACGCCTTGCGGGGAAGTGGCAATTTGCCGGACGACCTGCAGCACGCGGTCCTGCTGCTTCAAGCCGAAGATGCGGCGCGAGGTATAGTCGCCGCAGATGTAAACGCCGTAGAACGAGGAGCGCTTGTCGCCGCGATAGGCGAAGCCGCCGGTGCATGAATTGCCGAATTTGCGCCGATAGGCAAGGACGGGTGAAACATAGGCCGCGCCCTCCTTGCGGTAGCGATTCGAGAAAGGCTCGAAGCCCTCGTAAACATTCCAGCCCAGGTTTTCCCCGCGCCGCACGATGGAGAACTCTTCCACGCGGTCCTGACCCACGTCGCCAACCCACAGGTCGGCGGTGAGCGGATCGAAGCTGAACCGCCACGGTTCCCGGAAACCATACGCCCAGATCTCAGGGCGCGCATCCGCGCGTCCGCGAAACGGGTTGTCCATGGGGATCGAGTAAGCCAGGCCGGCGTCCTGATGGTCAACATCAATGCGCAACATTTTGCCCTGATGTGTGGTCAAATCCTGCCCGTGGCCCTGCGGATCCTGCTGCGGGCCGGTGTCGCCCATGCCGATGTAGAGAAAGCCGTCCGGGCCGAATGTGATGCAACCGCCGCTGTGGTCCTGCGTGGTGCTGACGACCTGCCACAACCGACGCGAAGCCTGGCCGGAGTCGGTGCGGAACTCCGGCGCCGCCTGCCGCTCAACGACCACCGTCACGATCTTGCCACCCTCGAAGACCTGATGCGTTAGATAATATTTCCGATTCTCGCGAAACTTGGGATGGAAGGCCAGACCGAGCAGGCCGTTGGGGCCGCTCTTGTCATAGATTTCGTTCGACAAATCGGCGAACAACGTTTTCAGGTCGTTTGTGGCGCACTTCTCAACCAGCCAAAGTTTTCCGGTCTGGTGCACGGCGAGGAAGAGGTTGCTGCCGCCGGGGACCTGGCCAAACCAGACCAGCCCGTAACGCAGGTCGCCCGGTTTTTGCACGAACGCGTTGGGAAAGCGCAGGTCCTCGCTCAAGAACGGGCGCAATGTGACGGGTTGCGCAAGCTTGGGAATATTCGACGGCATGCCGTGATTGCTTGTGAGCAGGTTCTCGGGCTGCCGGAGCGTGAAGAGGTATTCAATGAGATCGGTGAATTCCTGGTGCGACAACCCAGCCTGCAATCCTTCCGGCATGAGCGAGATGGTGCTGCCGCGCTGTTCCTGGATGTCGCGCGTGGCGATGCGCACGTGCTTGCCATCCGCGCCTGCCAACTCGAGGCTGTCCGCTGTCGACTGCTTCAGGACGCCCTGGATTTCATCGCCCGACTTCAGCTCCAAGATCGTCGTGCCGTAACCCACGGCGATGGTGGCTGAAGGTTCCAGCACCGACCGGATCAACTCCCCGCGCGGGAACTTGTCGCCAACGGCGGATAAATCCGGCCCCGCCTTGCTGGCAGTGCCATCCACGGAATGACACTTCACGCAAGCGGGCCGCTGCTCGTTGTTGAAGAGTTCGCGCCCGCGCGTCGCATTGCCGTCGTGCCCCATCGCGAAGTCGCGATATTCCCGGAGTTGGCGGGCGGGATCGGGGGGCGGAGATTGCGCCGGCGGCTCAGCGGCGCGAGCAGAGGCGGCAAGAATCAGAGGAACGCAGAGGGTGGTAATAAATATAAGGCGCATTAAGAGTGGATGCTATTTGCCAAATTCGCGGACGGCTTTGCCGGCTGCCTCAATGGTGGCCAGTTGCATTTCGGAATATTTTCGCGAAAAAATGACTCCGTGAGCGCCGGTTTGGAGCGCTGCGCGAGTGGCGGCATAAGTGTCCTCCGGCGAGGCCTTGCGCGAGTTCTTGCCGGTGGGGATGCCGATGTCGATGCCGGGGAGGATGGGACACTTGCCCTGCACACCTTTGAGCGCGCGCTCGGTTTCACGTGCCACGTAATCCGGCGAGAGCCCCGCGACGGCGAGATCGTCCAGGCCCGCTTCGTTCCCGTAATTGAGCAAATGATTGTTAAAGCGCAGCAATTCGTCTTTGGGGACGTCGCGGAAAACGGTCGAACCGACGTTGCGGATGAAGTTGGCGTAACGCTCGCCGCCGCAGTTGTTGTAAACCACAACCTTCAAGAAATCTGCTTTCGTCGCCAGGTCCGCGTAATTGCGCGTCGCGCGAAAGAGGGGGTTGAACGAGTTCACATGCTCGATGTGAAATCCGACCTGCAACCCCGGGCGGACACCTTTGACCGCCGCGGTCACCTCCGCGAGCACTTGGTGCTTCGCGGCATCGAACAGCCGGTCCCACGCCGTGATCTCGGGATAATCGATGAGCAACCGCCAAAATTCAACGAAGTAGCCGTCGCCTGGACGCTTGTCCGCAAGGGCGTTTTGCACGAATTGATCCAGCTTTACAAAGCCTTCGCGGGCCCGCTCGCAATCGATGCCCGCCGCCTTGCCGGCGCGCTGGTGATGCTCGCAAAAACATGTGACGCGCGAGGAGGCGATGCTTTGGGCGTGGCTTGCCCCGAGCGCATTGAGCAGCGGACCGTTGCGCTCGTTGAAGAAAAGCAGGCCATCAATGTCGTAGGACTTGCAGAGATCCGTCGCCAGACCGGTCCAAAAAGCGCGGACGTCCGGATGATAAAGGCAGAGCCCGCCGCCTTTGCGTCCCTGCAGGTCCACCTCCGAGAGTTCCTTTACCCCGGGTATGTCGTTGCGAAACACGTCCTCGATCGAGCAGAACAGCTTCATGCCGCGTTTGCGGGCGGCTGGCAAAACTGTGGCGACAACGTCGAGTCCGGGAAACTCAGGCGCGCGCGTCTGTTTCAGGACCGTGTTGGCGTAGAACTCTGGATGCGGCGTGGCATAGTTGCCGCCATGGAAGGTTTTCTCGTCCGATTCCTGTTTGCCATGATCGGGGAACGGCTGGCCCGGAATCTGTCTCCCCGCGAGGCCGCGTCCGTAGGTGAAGGTCGTGAGGAACAGCGTGTTCACCGCGCCTTTGGTTTGCAGGATATCGAGCGTCGGCTCAACGCCTTCATCCACGAAAGAGACGGCGCCGATTTGCATGCCGATCATCTTCTCGCGCCGCGGAGGCTCAGCGGCCCGCAGCAATTCCGGCGCGAGCGCGGCGGACATTGTCAGCGCGGCGGTGGTGCGGATGAATTCCCGGCGGTTCGTGTTCGGTTTCATGAATCAAGGGCAGGGGACTCGTGGTTGAGAACCAAGGGCTCCTTCGCGATGGGAAACTTGTGAGCTTGTCCCGTTGTCAGGGTGCTTCCGGCGACTCGTTTTCATGGGCTAATTAGGCCAACAGGATTCTGGGCCAG
>JAQGOT010000278.1 GCA_028293465.1 Pedosphaera sp.
AATGGGATGATGACGATCCGATTTCGATCGTAGATGTGGAGCCAATCATGTGCTCGCTTTGGCATGGAACGGAAGTATTGTCACAACTCCCTCTGCCCGCGGATGCGCCACCCGTTTTCCTGCTGGATGCCACCCGCCGGATTGGTCGGGCAAAGCCTTCGCCGGGGAGCTTCGACAACCGCTCGGTGAGCTTCACAACCGATTTCCCCTCCGCCCTTTTTCTCAAAACTCACGGCATTTCACGCGTGATTTTGGCGTTGTCGTTTCAGAATCAGGCGCAACCGGATCTTGCGCATACCCTGCGCCGTTGGCAGGAAGCGGGCATCGGCATCCAACTCAAACGCATGGAGGCGATCGGCCCGCCGGCGCCCTGTACAATTGAGCGGCCCTCGTGGTTTGGCGCAATCTGGTATAGGGCGATGGTTGCGTTTGGCCTCAAGCGCCATGCACTGGGCGGCTATGGCGGGATCATTGGCATCGCCTCCGGCGGCTAAATCAAACTGCGAGGCCACCCAGTGTGATCGATGTCATGCTGTGGAGAGCGAAAGCAGTTTAACCGTACGTTCTTGCCATCTCCACAGTTGGGGGGCGGGGGCGACGATCCGGGTCAATTCTTTTTGGCCGGGCTCAAATCCACGCAGACGAGCTTGTCTTTGCTTCGGGCGTAAAAAAGCCCGTCTGCTAGGGCAGGGTAGGCGCGGACTTGGAAGGGGAGGATCTGTGCGTGGGCGTTGGGTTTGAATTCTTCGGGCGTGGCGGCGGCGCGGATCAGTTCACCCTTCTCGGTCATGATGAGCAGTTGATTGCCTGCCAGCGTCACTGTGCCGGCCCCGAAGCCCTCCTGCTTCCATCGGATTTTGCCGGTCTTCAGTTCCACGCAACGGAGGTTGCAGCCTTGCTCCTGGCGCCCGTCAAAACCGTAGAGGAAACCATCGCGATGGACGCTGGTCGCGTAGTGATTGGACAGCACATGATCAGCCGACCAGACCTTTTCCACGGAATTGTCTTTGACGCGCAGTAGGATCGCGCCGGTTCCATAGCTGGCCGAGAGGAAAATCAAGTCGTCGATCACCAAGGGCGTGGCGGAACTGACGGAGGCGTTCATGGCTGGCCGCCATGGGTATTGGAACTGAATTTTGCCGTTGCCTGGGTCGAGGGCGACGAGGCCGTTGCGGGTGAAAAAGCAGTCATAGCGCTGCCCGTTGACGGTGGCGGCGATGGGCGAGGAATAGCTTGCTTCGTCGTTCGAAGCTTTCCAAAGCACTTTGCCCGTGGCCTTGTCGAAGGCCACGATGCCCGCACCGTTGCCGCCGCCGATGTTCAACAGCAGCGCATCGCCCTCAACGAGCGGCGAACAGGCGATGCCGAAGAAGCCTTTTGGCGCCTGGAACTGGGTTTTCGCATTCACGCTCCAGATTTTCTTGCCGGTGGCCAAATCGAGGCAGTGCAGCATGCCTTCAGACCCGAAGGTGTAAACGCGTCCGCCATCGATGCTCGGTGTGGCACGCGGTCCGGGGTCAAAGCCAAAATCGTCTTCGTAAGCTGTGGGATAAGCAAAACGCCAGAGCTGGTTGCCGGTTCCGGCCTCAAGACATTCGATGACCTCTTCGTTTTCCAACCGGTGGAAGAGGATTAGTTTATGATCCGCGATTGCGGGGCCGCTAAAGCCTTGACCGACTTTCTTCTGCCAGAGCACCGGCGGGCCTTCCGGTGGCCAGGTTTCGGCGAGGTCAGAACCGGCATAGACGCCGTTGCGGGTCGGGCCGAGAAATTGCGGCCAATCGCCAGCCCAGCCATGATTGGCGAGCAGAAGGCACATGCCCAGAACGAACAGAAGTTTGGCGGTCATACGGGTAACCATACAAGAAAAGCGATCCTGATACGATATCTCTTCACAAGTCTCGAGCTGCCTGGCAAATGACATCGCGAGCGGGGCGGTAAGCTAAATCAGGTAAAGTCAGTGAAGCAACAGGGCTGCGAACACGACGAGGAGGATCAAGGCAACGAGCCACCAGAACCACCCAAGGCCGCGCGGTACAGGCTTTTTTTCGCCGAATTCCCGTTTGACGAAGTCGTCGTAATCGAAATCTTCGTCCGGCAGGCCGAGATTATCGGCGTGCGCTTTTTCGCCCCAGCCGGTTTCCTCGCTGGAACCGCATTCGCGGCAGGCTTTGGCGTTGGGCGATATTTCGGCGCCGCAGTTGGGGCAGATTTCGGGCGGCATCAAATTAACGGTTGACCGGCGGGAGCGCTTCTATTGCGTCTCCCGCTCGTTGAGGTTTCGAGGGTTTAGCCCATGCCGGCGTATTCTTCATCAGTTTTGAGGTCGAGTCCCATAAGGACATAGTCATGAGAGATAGCCTGCATGTCCTTCACGTAATTTTCAAGCCGGAGCAGGTTGCTGAACCCCAGCATGGCGAACATTTTGATCGCGGTTTCCTGCTCGCCGATGAACTCACTTGCCAGAGATCCGGACCGCCGTGATCAAGTCTTTGCCGACGGGGACCATTTCGATATCCTGCCAACGGAATAAGGTTTCGAACACATAAATTGCTTCCTCTTTGGTAAGGGGTGTTTCCGTTCGAACAGAGATCAAGCTGCTTGAGGGAAAGCCCTCGCTTCGATCAAGGCTGCGTCCGCCGAGCAATTCTGCGTAAATGTATGCCGCGTGGATGATATCAATCGCCGGGAAGTCGATTTCCCCGCCGGGGATGATCGGGGATCCGGACGCTGGTTTGGCTGGCTCCAAGTCCTGAGGCTTGGATTTAATTTCGGCGGAATGAGGAACCGCCATCGAGACTTTATCAGCGGGCACCACCATGACGAATTTTTCTCCATCCATGACGGTGGCCAATCCCTGTTCAGCGAGAGCTTTCGACAGGGCAAGCGCGGCGTCCGCTTGATTCGTGGCAGAACTCGACAGGCTGACCGGGCCGACAGCCAAGGTCGGACGGAGCACCGTCCGGTTCGCGAGATGGCCATAGAGAAGCAAAGTTGGATTTAAGGCCGCATGTTGCAGGTGAATGGTAATGGGTGCGGTTTCCCGGTCGTTGACCGAAGTCTTGACTTCACTTTCCAGGTGGAGGGTCACGATGGGATTGGTTCTTTCCAACCTTATTTTGACTGCCCCGGCCTTGGCATCGATTTGGAGCACTTCGATCCGGCCATCCCTTTCCCCTTCTTGCATGGTGAATGACTCCGGCCGGGGGACAGGCGAATCGGCATCGGTACTTTCGAGCAAGACGCATTTGTATCCCGGCAGGTCCACAATGCCAGTCACGGTGATGCCGGATGGATTGGACGCCGCAGGCGCGATGCGGGTTGCGAAGCAGACCAACAGAAAAGGAGGCAGGAGCTTTGTCATCTTGGGTGAGTGAACCATGGTCCGCAGTTGGATTGAAGTCAACGCCGAAAGTCTTGGAATCAGGTGGCGGTCGGGTCGTTGAGGCAATGGGGACGTTTGATTGCTCCCTTGCCGGGTGGGTCTTACCCCATTGAGACTACTGAGCGAACGCCGATATTTCTAGCAGCCGAGAACACAAAGGAGAGAATGCGAATGAAAAAGGCACTGATGCTTGCGATGCTGGCGCTGGGATTGGCGGGTTGCGCCACCTCCGATGATCGCGGCAGACCTTCACCCGGCTATGAAACCGGCGCCGCCCAGGGCCGGAGTTCTGAAAATGACCAGAATGGTGATGATGGAGGATGGAAAGGATGGCCGTACGGTGGGGATCCGGATCGGATCGCTCCGCACCTTCCTTTGGATCCCACCTTTCCGCCTTCTCCAACTCCTCCGGTGCCGCTGCCTCCCGATTAACACGGGGTGGATGGGTTTCTCCCGAGTTCAAAAACCCTTTTCAGAATTCAAGGCCTCGAAAAGGGTTGCATCTTCTTGCCGAGTTCGTAACCTCCAAACTTTCCGAGCTTGAGCGAATGTTGGAACTGGTCTGGCCTGATGATCTGGCCCAAGACAAAGCCAGGACGGCGCAGGACAGCATCGCTTGAGCGTCGAACACTGAGATTAAACCATGAAGCCAACCTGCAAGATTATTGCCATCACAACCGTGGTTCTGAATGCCGCGAGCCTCATTTTCGCCCACGACGCTGCGCCGACTCGTGGTGTGCTGGAAACAACCAAGGCCACGCCCATGAAAATCGAGGCGGAGACCAAAGGCGCGGTGAAAGCGCCGCTGCTTGGGGCGGCTCAACCGGTGAGCGGCCAGGGTTACTGGAAATTCACCGCGGCCACGAATCTTGTGCCCGTGCCCGCGGACGCTCATGCCAATGTCAAAGGTGCTCATGGGACCATCATCATCGATTCCGAGCACGACACTGTTTATTGGGGCTTGCAGGGGGTCGGTTGGATTGGATTCAGCAACAAGCTCGCCAACTCTTGGATCGTCAAGGGCGACCCGATGTTTTCCCACGGCAACCTGCATGGCGCGGATTTGATCCACCGCCGGGGCAAACTGCCGCTCGTTGCCGTCGCCGATAACGTTGCTGGCCAGGTCTATCTTTCCGACACGTCGTTTCAGACCGCGCAAAAGCTGGATTGGCCGCAAGCCGGACCTTACCACGACAAAAAGGAGTTCCATCCCACGGACGTGGCCTTCGTCGATCCGAAAAATATTTTCGTCACGGACGGTTATGGTGCGGCTTTCATCATGCCGGCCACCACCGAGCCGTTCGCCTACACCGGCACGTTTCTCGGAGGCAAGGATTTATCCAAGACCCCGCACGGCGTGACCTACAGCCCGAGCGACAAGACGCTGATCGTCTCGGCCCGGCCCGAAGGACAGATCAAACGCTGGCTCGTCAACAAGAAAGAATGGCTTGAGACCTTGGGCCTCCCCGCCGGCAGCACCGTTTGTGATGTTGACCTTTGGGGCGATTACGCCCTGGCTCCCTGCCTCGATGGGCCCGACAAGAAGCCCGGTCCGATTTATATTCTCAATCTGAAAACCAAGACCATCGTCAGCATCATCCGGCCCAAGGAAGACCTGCACTTCACCGAGGCCCAGCATATTCACGATGCGGCCTGGTATGTCACCGGCAAAGGCAGCAAGCAGCAGGTTTATATCGTCTTCACCAATTGGAATCCCGGCGGTGTCGGGGCGTTGCAATTGGTCAGTGCTGCTGACTAAGGCCTCGTGCGGAAATAACCTGACACAATCTGCTGGTCCTCCGGGCGCCAACCGGCGTTGCTCCTCGGTCACAGATCCCTTTGGATATGCTCCCTCGTCGCGCCTTGTCTGGTCGCTTTCCGCGACACCGCAGGTCGCATCGGCCTGATCGACGAGTTCTGCGCGCATCGCGGCGTGTCGCTCTGGTTCGGCCGCAACGAAGAATGCGGGCTGCGATGC